>DASQCG010000501.1:0-2307 GCA_035634825.1 Thermomicrobiales bacterium
ACGATTCCGGCCCTGGCCGGACTCACGGCACGCGGTGGAAGCGGACGGGCTTCCGCGGCGGTACTCAATCTCTTCCAGGATGATCCGGCGTCCGGTACTCCCGGCGGCACGCTCAAGATCGCCACAATCGGCGAGGCGCCGCACCTTGACGAGCACCAGTCGACCGCAGAGATCATCGCACTGATCGGCTACTGCGCCTACGAGGGCCTCTTCACATACGACGCCACCTACCAGGCGATTCCCGAGCTGGTCGCTGAGCACACCGTCAGCGGGGACGGCCTGACCCATACCATGAAGCTGCGCCAGGGCGTCATGTTCCACAACGGCGAGGAACTGAAGGCGGCTGATGCGATCGCGTCTGTAGAGCGTTGGGGCCGGATCAGCGGCGTCGGTAAGCGCCTCATCGAGAAGACGGCCGGCATCACCGCGGCCGACGACTACACGCTCGAGTGGAAGCTGACCGAGCCGTACGGCACTATCCTGATCGCGCTCGCCCACAATACCCAAGCCTGCACGATCCACCCGAAGTCGGTCCTCGATGCCGCTGGCGACGAGCCGATGACCGACGCCGCCCAGTACATCGGGACCGGCCCGTACAAATTGGTCGAATGGCAGCGAGACTCGGTCATGCGCTTCGAGCGCTTTGATCAGTACAAGCCTGCGGGCGAAACCGCGCAGGGGTACGGCGGCAAGAAATATGCCTATGCCGACAAAATCGAGTTCTACCCGGTACCGGACGAAGCCGCGCGCGTCGCCGGCCTGCAGGCTGGCGATTATCACATTGGCCTCGATATCGGGAACGACCAGTATGAGGTCCTCAAGGATTACGAGGGCGTCACCGCCGAGATCCTCACTCCGACCAACTGGGATGTCTTCTTCCTGAACTGGGAATCGCCAATGATGAAGAACCTGGCGATGCGCCAAGCCGTGCAGCTGGCGATGGATCCCACCCCGCAGCTGCAGTCTGGCCGCGGTGGTGGCGACTTCATCCGGCTCGATCCGGGCCTGATGATGCAGCAGACGGCCTGGTACACCAAGGCTGGTGAAGAGCACTACAACGTCTACGATCCGGAGGCCGCCAAGGCCAAGCTACAGGAGGCTGGCTACAACGGCGAGCCACTCCGGTTCATGACGACGCAGGAGTACTCCTACATGTACGGCGAGGCAATCGTTGCCAAGCAGCAGTTGGAGGACATCGGCATCACGGTCGACTTCCGGGTCACCGACTGGGCGACGGTGCTTGAGAACCGGGCCAAGAAGGATGCCTGGGAGATGTTCGGCACCGGACATGGTTTCGTGCCGGATCCGAGCCAGGTCTCCTATGTCGGCCAAATGAACATCTATCCGGGATGGTGGAGCTCGGAGAGCAGCCTCGCCCTGGCCGCGGATCTGCTCGCCGAATCTGACTTCGATACCCGGTTCCCCATCTGGGAGAAAATCCAAACAGCGCACTACACGGAGATCCCAGCGATCAAGATCGGCGACTCCAGCAACGTCTCGTTCCGGTCCACCAGTCTCGGCGGCTGGGACACCCAGTTCGAGCGTGGTCCGAAGTTCTGGAACTTCTGGATTAAGGAGTAGCACGGCGCTGTCTTTAGCGGGGGGTGCTCCATTGTCCGGAGCACCCCCTAACTATTACATTTTTCGCGTTTTGAGGGTCCAATGACGGCGTATATCCTGCGGCGACTGATCATGTTGATACCTGTGATCCTGATCGTCGGCATTGTTGTGTTCGCGCTGATCCACCTGACTCCCGGCGATCCGGCTGCGGTCATCCTCGGCGATCAAGCCACTCCGGAGGCAGTCGCCAACCTGCGCGAGCAACTCGGGCTGAATGACCCGCTCCCGGTTCAGTTCATCCACTGGTTTGCCGGCGTGCTCCACTTCGATTTCGGGGAATCGATCTTCATGGGTGAGCCGGTGACGCGGGCATTGCTGGACCGGGCCCAGCCGACCATCCTGCTGACAATCTATGCGCTGATCTTCCAGATAGCCATCGGTGTCCCGGCTGGCGTCATCTCCGCCGTCAAGCACAACTCGATCATCGACCGGATCGTGACCGTGGTCGCAATCTCTGGCGCGGCGATCCCGACCTTCTTCCTTGGTATCCTGCTGATCCTCTTCTTTGCGGTTCGCCTGGGGTGGCTTCCCTCCGGCGGCTACACGCCACTGCTCGAGGACCCCGTCCTGCATTTCAAGAAGATGCTGATGCCGGCGTTCGCGCTTGGATTCTCGTCGTCCGGTCTGCTAGCCCGCCTTGTGCGTTCCTCGATGCTCGATGTGATGCGTGAGGACTACGTGCGGACC
>DASQCG010000502.1:0-6692 GCA_035634825.1 Thermomicrobiales bacterium
ATAACCTCGAGCGGATGGCCGATCGTGTGACCAACATCTGCGAACGAGTCGTGTTCGCCGTCACCGGTTCCATCGAAGAGATCGGCGCCTCAGTCTACTAGGCCTTCCGCTGCGCCAACGCATCCGCCCACGGGCGATCCGGGTGGGCTTCACGCCACTCCCTGACCCGACTGAAAAGCTCGAGCGCGAGCTCCTCGATCTCGATCGGCGCATAGATCACGCCGCTCGCACCCATCTCCGCCGCCTGTTCTGCGTCGATTTCATGCTCGGATCCGGCAATGAGGAGGATTGGAATGTCCGTCCGAGGCTGACCCCCGGGTTCGACTTCGCTTCGAAGGCGCTGGACCAATTCGCGAGCGCCGAGTCCCTCGAGCAATGCGTCGACCAGCATGAGGTCGAATGTGCGCAGGCGGAAAATCTCAAGCGTCTGCAGGGCACTGGCGACGATCGAGGTCCAGAACCCGGCGACCATCAAGCCGGATTGCAGGAACTGGCTGAGCTCCAGGTCGTCTGACACAATCAGGATGTGGGGTCGGTGGAAATCAGTCATTCGAGGCTGACCTGCGCCCAGATTTGCATTTCATGAGGGAATGGTGCCACGTTCGATGCGAGCGGCAAACCGGCAGACGCTTCCGCCCGACCCAACCAAGACGAGCAAGTACCCGCGCACAGGCCGCAGGGCCGAACGAATTGCGCACGTCCTCGGTCGTCGTCAACTGGACTTGACCGTAATCCTCGAAAACGTCCATGACCCGCACAACATCGGCGCGGTGCTCCGGTCATGCGATGCCGTCGGCATCCTCAGCGTGCACACGATCTACTCGGTCGAAGAGCGGCCCACTCGGGCATATGCGCGATCGACTAGCGGCAGCGCCAGCAAATGGATCGAGATCCACCATCACGACTCGGTCGAGAAGTGTTATCCGGTGCTCCGATCAAACGGATTTCGGATCCTGGTCACCGCTCTGACAGATAAGAGCGTCGACCTCTATGACACAACATTCACCTCGCCAACCGCGATCGTGTTCGGCAACGAAAAGCGGGGAGCCTCTGACGAAGCGATAGCCGCAGCAGATGGCGCGATCCTGATTCCGATGATGGGGATGGTTGAGAGCCTCAATATTTCTGTCGCCTGCGCAGTGACGCTGTTCGAGGCGCTGCGGCAACGGCGAGCGGCCGGTCTGTACGATCAGCCGTCACTCTCTGAACCGCGGTTGATGCAGATGCAACACGATTGGTTGACCCGGTAGGCGTCAGTCGAGTAGACCGCGCTCGTGCGGCTCATCCTCCGCAGCCGGGCGATTATGGCGTACGCCCTCCGGAAACCGGTGGGCGATTGCCCCGAACACGCGGAGTGCAAGAACGGTCATCACGATTCCACCGAATCCGATGATGTAATAGCCGCTGCCGATGAGTAATCCAACTGCGGCCGCAACCCACACACCAGCGGCCGTGGTCAATCCCTTGACATGGCGTCCGATGGTAAAGATCACGCCCCCTGCAAGAAAGCCGACTCCCTGGACGACGGTCGACGCAATTCTCGAGGGATCGACAATCGTGCCCTGGACGTGGGTGGAGCTGGACAGCATCAAGCTGAGCACCATGAACAACGCGGCGCCCTGACTCACCAGTGCATACGTGCGTAACCCGGCAGGCTTGTCGGAGATTTCGCGTTCCAAGCCCAGGAGTGCGCCGGCAACTAGCGCGAGCCCGACCCGGCTGAGTGCTTCCCACTCGGTCATTGACGGTTACGCCGGGCCAGGCGTACCGAAATCGAGTGTGACGTTCACGTCCTCAGCACCACGCAGGACACGGGCGCTCACCTGGTCCCCGGCCTTGACGGAGCTCATGATCTGATCGAGGCCAACCATATTGCGGACCCGCTTGTTGGCGACCGCCTGAATCACGTCGCCGACCTGGATTCCGGCGTGCTGGGCGACGCTGTTCGACTTTACCTGGCCGACATAGACGCCCTTGATGTCGTCCTCACCTTCAGGCCTCTTCTCCGGATGTCGGCCGAAAAAGTCGTCTGCATTTGCGCCCAGGACACCGAATGCCGGTCGTTTTGGACCAGAGAATCGGTCGGCGATCCGAGCCAGGCGGAGCTGATCGAATCCGACGATCACCTCGTTGTCCGTGGCGATCACCGGGACCCCTTGCTGGCCGGTCATCTGGATCATCTCGCGGGCGGCGTCCATGTCGCGAGAGACATCGACATCGCGAAATGTGACATTGCGGGATCGCAAATATTCCTTGGCCCGGTCACACCACGGACAGGTCGGTGTGCTGTACACGGTGACCGATGGTGCTTCTGCCATTGTTTGCTCCTGTTTCCGCTACATCAGGCCCTTCGGCATCTTGCCCTTCTTGGCCATTTTGCCGAATTGCTTCATCATGCGCTGCATTTCATCGAACTGTTTGACAAGCTGCCCGACGTCTGATGGGTTACGCCCGGCGCCGGCGGCGATTCGCTTGCGGCGCCGGAAGTCGATCCGTTCGGGATGTTTGCGTTCCAGCGGCGTCATCGACTGGATGATCGACTCGATCTGCTTGTAGTCGTCGTCCGAAATCTGCGACTTTGCATCCTTCAGCTGCTGACCGACGCCGGGAATCATCTCGAGCAACTGGCCGATCGGACCCATCTTCTTGATCTTCTGGAGCTGATCCAGGAAGTCATCGAGATCGAACTTGCCCTTGAGCATCTTATCCTGCAGCTTGACGGCGTCTTCTTCTGTCGTCTGCTCGCGAGCGCGATCGACCAGCGACTGAATGTCGCCCATGCCGAGAATTCGCTGGGCAAGGCGATCCGGGAAGAACGGCTCGAGCGCATCGACCTTCTCGCCGGTGCCGATGAACTTGATCGGCACACCGGTAACGGAGCGGATAGAGAGCGCTGCGCCGCCGCGGGCATCGCCATCCATTTTGGTCAGGATCAGGCCAGTCACACCCAGACGGTCGTGAAATGACTGGGCAACTGAGACTGCTTCCTGGCCGGTCATGGCATCGGCCACGAGCAGGATCTCTGTCGGATTGACCTTGTTCTTGACGTTGACGAGCTCCTGCATCATCGGCTCGTCGATCTGCAATCGACCGGCCGTGTCGATGATGACCGGGTTGTAGCCGCGTTCGATCGCAAACCGAACGCCATTGCTGGCAATATCGACCGGGTTCTTCTGCACCCCTTCGTCATACACGGGAACGTTGACCTGCTTACCGAGACTTTGCAGCTGATTGACGGCGGCGGGTCGATACACATCGCCGGCGACCATGATCGGGTTTCGGCCCTGCTTGCGCAGGTGAACCGCCAATTTGGCTGCGTGCGTTGTCTTTCCCGAGCCCTGGAGACCGACCAACATAATGATCTGCGGAGGGCGATCGGGCACGCGCAGCGGTTCCCGCTCTGTGCCGAGAACGCGGACCAGCTCTTCGTGGACGATGCCGATCACTGTCTGCGCAGGCGTCAGCGATTTCAGGACATCCTGACCGACGGCCCGCTCCCGCACGGCGGACACGAAGTCCTTGACGACACGGAAATTGACGTCCGCCTCGAGCAGTGCCCGGCGGACCTCCTTCATCGCATCGTCGACGTCCGCCTCGGTGAGTCGACCCTTGCGCGAGAGCTTGCCAAGGGTCTCGGTCAATCGATCGGAAAGGGATTCAAACATTCAATACGTTCCCGAATTGCTCCGCGGAGCGGCGAATACCACTCCTATAATCCGTCGCCCTCGCCAAAGAAGAGCGAGTCGACGTAGCTTTCTGGATGGAATTCTGCGAGATCAGTGGCTTTTTCGCCCGTTCCGATGTACGAAATCGGGGTGCCGAGCTCGCGCGCGACCGAGAAGGCGATGCCGCCCTTGGCCGTTCCATCCAGCTTCGCGATCATGATATCGGTAATGTCGACCGACTTCGCGAACTCTTTGGCCTGAACAAGGCCGTTTTGTCCGGTAGTCGCGTCGATCACGAGCAGCACCTCCTGTGGCGCCTCCTCGACATGTCGCTGCATGATTTTGCGGATTTTGGAGAGCTCGGCCATCAGATTCGATTTGTTATGCAGCCGTCCGGCCGTATCGACGATCAGGACGTCGATGTCTCGGTTGTGTGCGGCCTGCATCGCATCGAATACGACCGCCCCGGGATCCGAGCCCTGCGTCTGAGCGATCACCGGCACGTCCAACCGCTCGCCCCATACCTTGAGTTGGTCGATCGCCGCCGCCCGGAACGTGTCGCCGGCGGCGAGCATCACGGTTCGACCGAAGCGCTGGTGATACGCGGCCAGCTTCGCGATCGAGGTGGTCTTGCCGACGCCGTTGACGCCGACAACCATGATCACGAAGGGCACGCCGCGCTGCAGGATCTTGACCTTGCGGTTTCGCGTCGCCAGCTCGAGCAGGCGCACCATATCGCTGCGAAGGTAATCCTTCGCGAATTGCGGGTCGGTGATCCCGTGCTCCGCGACTGACGCCTTAAGGTCTTCGACGAGCTGCTGGCTGATGTCCCAGCCGAGATCGGCCTGAATCAGGAGCATCTCGAGCACATCGTAAAAGTCTTCGTCGAACGCGCCGCGATCGAAAAGCTTGGCGATCTCGCTGAAAACGCCTCGTCTGGTCTTCTCCAGACCCTTACTCAATTGCTGATCAGCTTCAGTTTGTCGTCGGAAGAGACGGCTGAAAACCACTGTGCTATGCCTCTGTTGAATGTGAAGTCGGCTTGAGGGTTGGCGTGTGAGCCGGTCCACTCACAAGTATATCATCGGCACGATTTTGCACCGCGTGCGATCATTTATTTATGACCGATCGGCGACATATGTTGGCGGAAATGCCGGAAGCGGAACGACCGCGGGAGCGCCTGCTTCGGCACGGCCCGTCGGCACTGTCCAACATCGAGCTGCTGGCAATCCTGCTCAATACGGGCCTGCCGGGAGAATCGGTCATGGTCGTCGCTGAGCGACTCCTGCGAGAGCACGGGGGATTTCCCGGTTTGATGAAGCTGAGCGCCGAGGAGCTGGCGCGGATTCACGGACTCGGGCCAGCCAAGGCGACGAAGCTCAAGGCATCGATGGAGATCGCGAACCGGATCCTCGCCACGAATCCGGACCAGAAGCCGAAGATCTCGAGCCCGGACGATATCACCAACCTCATCGGCCTCGAGATGTCGCTCCTGGAGCAGGAGCAGCTACGCATCGTGCTCCTGAATACGCGAAATGAAGTGATCGGCATCCGCACGCTGTACCAGGGGACCACCAACCAGGCGCAGGTCCGCATCGCCGAGGTCTTCCGGGACGCCGTGCGGGCGAACGCGGTCGCGATCATCGTCGTCCATAATCACCCTACCGGCGACCCGACTCCTTCGAGCGCGGACATCGATCTGACTCGGACGATGGTAGAGGCCGGCGACGTGCTCGAAGTTAAAGTGCTGGATCACATGATTATTGGGCACGGCCGGCATGTCTCGATGAAACGACTCGGCCTCGGATTTTCAACTCACAACGGGCGGTAGGTGGCGATGAATCGTGGCTTCGGAGTTTCGGCACTCGTCAATCCCGACATCATTGCGCCACTCGCGAATGCGGCGGAGGCTGCGGGATATCAGACGTTCTGGGTCAACGACGTTCCAGATGGGAACGGACTTGAACGACTCGCTCGCGCTCAGCAGGTGACGAGCCGAGTCCGACTCGGCGTCGGTGTGCTGCCGGTCGATCGATGGAGTGCGGACACTATCGCCGGTGAGATTGCTCGGCTTGACCTCGATCCAGATCGATTGGTCGTTGGAATCGGCGCAGGCGCCATGCACAAGGGGTCGCTCGACGCCACTGCGGCCGTAGCGAGCGAACTCATTTCGCACGTGCGGGCCAAGGTGCTGATCGGGGCACTTGGTCCGAAGATGTGCCGCCTTGCCGGTTCCGGTGCGCACGGCGTCATTCTCAACTGGCTGACTCCAGCAGCGGCCGAAGAGTTGGCGCTCCAGACGAAAGAGGGAGCGGCAGCGGTTGGTCGACCAATGCCGGAGATCATCGCATACGTCCGCACGGCTGCCGATCCGGCGGCTCAATCCCGTCTCGAACGGGAAGCGTCGTCCTACGAGGGATATCCGTCGTACGCGCGACACTTCGCGAGCATCGGCGTCCGGGCGATCGAGACGACGGTGAGCGGATCCAGCGCCGACATCGACAGACGATTCAGGGCTTACGCGTCCAGTACTGACGAGGTTGTTGCCCGGGCAATTGCCGCCTCCGACACACTTGATGACTACATGACCGTGCTGCGGGCGGCAAGCCCGGCGACCGGAGCGTGATGGGACCCTTCGAGAGCCGCGGTCACGCAATCGTCTGGGCACGGGAACTTGTTGGCCGCACCAACGTGCTCTACCTGGACACCGAAACGACCGGCGTGCGTTTCGGTGTCGACGATGTTATCGACGTTGGCATCGTCGACGGTCGCGGCATCGTCCTCATGGATCAACTGGTGCGGCCTTCTATTGCCATCCCGGCCGATTCCGAAGCAGTGCACGGCATCTCTAATCGCGCGGTGGCCAATGCTCCGCGCCTGTCGGATATCTGGGCAGAGCTCTCACGCATCGTCAACGGGAATGTTGTCGTCTCCTACAACTCAACGTTCGACGAGCAGATGCTGGCAGGCGCCGCACGCCGGCGCGGCCTGGCGCCCATCGCCCCGGCCAGATGGGATTGCGCGATG
>DASQCG010000503.1:0-5767 GCA_035634825.1 Thermomicrobiales bacterium
GACCGCCTACGCCGCCCAGATCGCGGCTCAGCTCGGCGCCCACATCATCAAGGTCAAGCTCCCCTCGGCCCACCTCGAGCAAGCCGCCGCGGCCAAGGTCTACGAGTCGGCCAAGGTCCCGCGAGAGACGTTGGCCGAGCGCGTCAAGCACGTCGTCCAGAGCTCGTTCGATGGCCGCCGGATCGTCATCTTCTCGGGCGGCGCGATGAATACCGACCGCAATGCCCTGCTCGACGAGGCCCGCGCGATCCAGGCCGGCGGTGGCTTCGGCTCGATCATGGGCCGAAACGTCTTCCAGCGCCCGCACGACGAGGCGATTGCCCTGCTCAGCGATGTGATGAGCATCTACGAAGGCAAGTAGCCGAAGCGTGCGCATCACCTCGCTGATCGACGTCGACAACACGCTGATCGACAACGACGCCGCCAAGGTCGTGATCGATCAGCGGCTCCACGCGCTGCTCGGCGATCAGGGCACGGCCGACTTCTGGGCTGCCTACGAGGAGGTCCGGGCCGAGTGCGGGGTGGTCGATATCCCCCGGACGATGGCCCGGGCGCTTAGTCCAGGCACTCCCCTTGAGCGGCGAATCGCGTTGGCCGCGCTCTTCATGGAGTTCCCCTTCCGGGACTACATCGTGCCCGGCGCCCGGGAAACGATCGCGTTCCTGCAAAGGCGTGGACCGGTGGCGATCCTCTCGGATGGCGATCCGATCTTCCAGGCGGCCAAGGTCACCCGGGCCGGTCTGGCCGACCTGGTCGACGGCAACATGCTGATTTATGTCCACAAGGAAGAGCACCTGCCGGAGATCGCCGCAGCCTTCCCGGCCGATCGCTACCTGCTGATCGACGACAAGCCGAAGGTGATCGAGCGGTTTACGGCCCGCCAGAAGGAGCTCGGCGGACCGCTCGAGACGATCCTGGTCCGGCAGGGCAAATACGCGGCCGCGGTCCCACCCGGCCCCTGGCCCGGCGCCACCCACACCGTCGACAACCTCGCCGACGTCCCCGCACTTTTTCAATAGATATTGTCCGTCCCAAGTGGACTTGGCCCCGTTCGGCCACCTGACTGGCCGCCGTAATCGCGCGTTCGGTGCCGCCCCGGGCTGAAGGCCGGGGCTGAGATTGATAAGGCGGCTAAAGCCGACTCCTTTTGAGTCCCGTAGGGCCTTATCTAGACTCAGCCCGAGCCTTTAGCCTCGGGCGGCGCCGAATTCGGGGTCTAAGGTTTGGAACCGGTTGCCCAAGCGGGTCTCATGCTCTAGGCGACGTGCTCGTGCTCGTGGTCGTGCTTTTGGCGGTCGCGGAAGCGCTGGACTTTGGCCCGGTTGCCGCAGGTCTTCATGCTGCACCACCGCCGCCGCCCACGTGAGGTGTCGCGGAACAGGTAGCCGCAGTCCTCGCCCGGGCACTCCCGGATCATGTCCAGCTCGTCCGCATCGGTCAGGAGATCGATCGCCGACTGGCCGATCGCCCAGATCAGGTGATCGAGGGCATGGTCGGGCTCCTCGCCGGCGCAGAGCGGATCCATCTCGAGGTGGAACCCGTCCCCGACCGCAGCCAGGCGGGTGTGGGTCAGGACGGGCGGGATCGTGGCGTTGATCGTCGCCAGCGTCGCGGCCGGGATCGCCTGCTCGGAGAGGCGGGCCCGGATCAGGCGGCGCAGCGCCTCCCGCAGCTCGATGAATTGCGATAACCGGCCGTCCGTAGCCTGGGAGACCGAGTCCGCATCCTCCGGGGTGATGACGCCGACTTCCGCGCCCCAGGTTCCGATCGCGGCCAGATCGGTCAACCGGTCGTCGACCTGCTCATAGCCAAAGGGCATGTCCTCGTCGAAGCGGATATAGGCCGTATTTACGAAGTCGATGCAGAGGTGACCTTCCTCCAGCTGGTAATGGGTGTCCTCGGGGGTTTGGGCAGCCATGAAATCCTTCTGTTTCCGATGCAAGTAGCCCGCTGTAACCAATATACACCCCTTGACAAGTTACACGATCAGGAGTAGGATGTAACCGTATCTAGGAATAGATACGGTTACGTTGAGAGACAAGGGAGATTCGAGATGCGTATCCCATTTGGACACCGCCACCTGGTAATCGATGTTGAGAAGGCAGTCCCGGTGATTCGCGGCGAGGCCGTCCTCGATGGCGCCACCGACCGGGAGATGGAGCACTTCGTGCAGCACGCGAAGACCGTTCGCGAGCCGCGGTGGGAGACCCAGGCGCTGATTTACGGGTTCCGCCACTAGGCAGGCCGGGCGCCGCAGAGGGAGGCAGAGCGATGAAGATCGGATTGGGCCGGTATCAGGTTCGTATTTCAGTCAGGGATCGGGTCGAAAAGGATCAGACCGGCGGGGACGCGACCGACCGCGACCTCTCCCGGCTGGCGCAGGCCGAGCGCGAGTACCACGACACGATCTGGAAGCCGCAGTCGCTCCTCGACGGCACGCGCTAGGCCAGCGACTCAGCACAATCGAACGAAACAGGATGCGGGACACTCGATTGAGTGTCCCGATTTCGTTGCGCCGATCTGGTCAGGAGCAGCTACCGGGCAGTGGTATGTCCCAACCGGCGCGGAGTCCGACCGGAGCGCGAATTCGGCTCGGCGGTCCGCTGGGTGGTGGCGCCGGTGGGCGCTGGCCCGCCGAGCGAGAAGAGGGGAGTCGGAAGGTTGCCGGTCAGCACCGGATGGCGATCCTGCCGGAGATCGATGAGCGTCTCCTGCAGCGCCGCAATCAGATTCACCAACTGTCCCCGTTCCGACTGGAGCTCGGCGATCTGCAGCTTGAGCAGCCCGATCTCGTTGCGCAGGGAGCCAAGGGCCTCCGGGGAGGAGGCAGAAGCCCATCGTTCCTGAACGAGCGCGCGCAGTTCGGCTACATCCTGCCGGAGTTCCGCGATCTCTGGATCGCCGGCGGCGTGGACTTCAGCCACCCGCCGGGCCAGCATGCTGATCACCTGCCGGATCTGGCCCAGCTCGGCCGGGACATGCGCGAGCGGACCGGTTTCCGTATAGGTATCGAGGTCGAAGCGAATTTGGGAGATCTCCCGCACCAGCGCTCCATAGCGGTCATCCACCGCTTGCAGCAGGCCCGTAATGGCCGGGATCGACGACGGGATGGACTGGCCTTGGGCCAGCGGCTGGGCGCTGATCACGGTGATCGGGTACGTCTCTTCGAGCTTGGCCACGATTTCGCTGTGCGAGTGGCCGCGCTCGGTCAGGCCGTGGATGGTCTCAATCACCGTCACTGCCTCCGGGGGAAAGCCGATCGTGTTGTCTACCCGGACCGACGGAACATAGAGGATGAAGTCGTCCAGGTAGCGCCGGACCGTCGGCGGGGCGAGATCAGTCTGTTGTGCCAGCTGGGTAATCGTCATCATGTCCATGCAGGCATCCTAGGGCTAGCCCACTGGTCATGGGAAGCCCCTTGATCGGTATAGGCAGGCCGGTCTATGCCCGTTTGTGACCTTTTTCCTATGCCGCTGATATATAGAGACTAGACTGGAGGCGATCCGACGCGCATGATGAGACTCGGCAGCATCGATCCCATGCCTGTATCTGGTCACCTGGGCATGTGGGGAGCGAGTGGTGAACCCCGCCGCAGTCGCACGATGATGTTCTGTGCAGGTGATCCATGCCGAGCGCCCGCTGTACCCGCTGTTCCGCCCAACTGGCCGCCAATGATCGCTTCTGCCCTGAATGCGGGCAGGCGCTGATCGCCGCTGGCGGTGGCTCCGGGTGGCGGCGCTCCTGGCGCAAGCCGGCGGCAGTCAGCGGTTCCGCGGTCGCGCTGCCGATGCTGGCAACGCAGTCCGGCGCCGTGCTGCATCCGGAAGCGGCCGTCGTCGTCCCGGCCAAAGGCTCAGCCGCGCCGCGCTCCCGCCGGCGGATTGCCTTCTGGATCTTCTTCTCCATCGTGGCCGTGATCGCCATGATCGCCGGCGTTCTAACCTGGCAGATCATCGATGCGGTCGGCACGGTCAACTCCGTCAGCACGCCACCGCCCAGCATCTCGGCCGGCATGCTCGGTGGTTCTCCCGATGCCACCATCGATACCGGACCGGCCCAGACGGCGGTCGCGGCCCGCGCCCTCGGTCTGACCTCGACGCCGACCAATACCGCCGTCCCAACCGAGACGGCCACCGCCATACCGACCGCAACCGCGACCGCCAGCCCCGAGCCGACGGCCACATCCACCGCGACGCCGGCTCCGACGGCAACCGCGACCGAGTTCGACGAGAACGATCTGCCCTGGACGATCGATGTCCCGGTCGATAACCTGACCGCAACGCCGGCACAGGCCGCGCCGGTCGCCACCGAGACGGCCGTCTCCGAGCAGGACGAGGACTACAGCCTGCCGACCGCGATCAGCGACGCCGTCAACAACCTGACTCCGACGCCGGTCACCGAAAGCTCCGTGGTGGCAGTCGTCGAGGCCGCAACGGTCGCGCCCAAGCCGGTCAACACCCCGACACCGCGGCCGACCAGTACGCCATTGGCAACCAGCATCCCGAATGTGACGGCACCCGACACCCCAACGGCAACCGCAACGGCCACGCTTGAGCCGACCGCGGTGCCAACCGTGCTATCCGAGATCGAGCGGGTCAAGAACGGCAGCTTCGAGCAGGGCGTCGATGGCTGGTACCTCGAGTCCGGGGCCGGACCGGTTTCAGTCGCCGACGCGCCCGATGGCGCCGCGATGCTCCAGCTCCTGGCGACCGGCGGCTATGCCGACCAGGTGCTTTTCACGATCCCGGGCACCTCCTATTACCTCTCGGCATCCGCTCGCCTGACCGCCGGGGGTGATACCGGTGTGGTCGGCGTCGTCTACCGCGATGCCCTCGGCACCCGGCTGAGCGACCTGGAGCCGAAACCGCTCACCTTCACCGCAACGAAGCTGAGGAAGAAGGGGCTGGAGTTCACGCCGCCGGAGCAGGTGGCCAAGGTCAGCGTCTACATCTATAAGGACGATGGCCCGGCCGCCCTCGAAGTCGATTCGATCTCGGTCCGCAGTATCGTCCCGCCCGTCGCCGAGAGCGATCCCGCCACCGGGGGTCCGGAACTAGCCGCCGGCGCGCAGACGATCGTGATCATGGGCGTCGACGCGCGTCCCGGCGAGGCGATCGACGGGCAGGTCCGCCCGGACTCGCTGATGGTCGTCCACCTCAATCCGACTTCTGACGCCTGCCGCGTCCTCTCGATCCCCCGTGATACCCGCACCGAACTGCCCGGCTACGGCCAGAGCAAGATCAACCACGCGCTGGCCCTCGGCGGGATCGACTACGAGGTGCAGGTGGTCAGCGACCTGATTGGCCTGCCGATCGACCACTACGTTCTGATCGACTTCACCGGCTTCGAGGATCTGGTCGACGCGGTGGGCGGGATCACGGTCGACGTGCCGGAGGGCTTCACCGCCGCCGATGGCACCGTCTTCCCGGCCGGCTCGCAGCGGATGACCGGCAAGCAGGCCCTCTCCTATTCCCGCCACCGGGGCGATGCCGAGGGCGATTTCGGCCGGATCAAGCGGCAGCAGCAGGTGATCCGGGCGCTGATCAGGGAGTCGAGCGGGCTCGAGGTTTTGGCCTCGATCCGCGAGTTCCTGCCCGCCATCCAGAACAACCTGCGCACCGATCTCACCGTCCCCGAGATGATCGATCTGGCCAGCACCTACCGCTCTATCTGCACCGAGGACGCGGTCACGATGATGCGCCTCGAAGGCGAGATCGCCACCTTCGACGACCCGATCCTGCATATGCCGCTCAGCTACGTCGTGGTC
>DASQCG010000504.1:0-8993 GCA_035634825.1 Thermomicrobiales bacterium
CACGGTGTCCTTGGTGAGGCGCGCCCCCTCCGGGACCGGATTGCCATCGGTGGCCACGATCTGGAAGGAGTGACCATGGGTGTGGATGGGATGGGGGATGGCCCCGGTGTGGATCAGCCGGAGCAGCACCCGCTCGCCTTCGGTCACCAGCAGCGGCGGGATCGCCCCGTGCATCTTGCCATTGACCAAAAAGAGATCGGCGCCCAGCTCCCCACCCCGCAGCAGGGCGTCCTTCGGCCCGATCGGCGCGCTCCCCGCCGCCACGGCGGGGGTCAGCTCGGTATCCCACTCGGCCAGCAGCAGGGTGTACTCGCGCTCATAGGTCGCCGCGGGCTGGCGTGGTGCCACGATCAGGGCGCCGTAGAGGCCCAGCGGCACCTGCACCGCGGGATCGGTGTGGGAGTGGTACCAGCGGGTGCCGGCCGGGGTGGCGGTGAACGCATAGGTGAAGGTCGCCCCGGGCTTGACCGGGTCCTGGTTGAGCCCGGCCACCCCGTCCATCGCGTTGGGCACATTGATCCCGTGCCAGTGGATGGTGGTCGGCACCGGCAACTGGTTGACCAGGGTGACCCGGACCGTATCACCCTCCGTCACCCGCAGCTCCGGACCCGGCATCTGGCCGTTGTAGCCCCAGACCCGGACCGGCACGTCCGCCATCAGCTCCCAAGCGAACTCGCTGGCGGTCAGGGTGAACTCGTGCGTCTGCGGTTCGGGAGCCGGGGTCGCCTGGATCAAGGCCTGCTCCGCGCGCTGAACCGAGCCGGTAGCGAGCGCCACGCCGGCGGCTCCGCCCGCCGAGACCTTGATCAGGCCGCGCCTGGAGAACCGGCGCATGCCGCGCTCCAGCGCGGTGTCCCTCGGGACAAGAGGCATGGCTCATCCTTGATAGATGCGAGTCGATTCGCACGCGCGCTCAGCCCACACGAAGCGCTCCGTTGCGCACGAAGAGACGGTTTCTGTGGAACACTGGTCGGTATACGAAATGTGAGACTAATGAGATGTTAGTCCTATCGGTCAATACACCGCTGCTGCCGGAAGTCGCCCAGGCAATGGAATCTGCCCGGGCCGGGAAACTCCGAGTTGTGCTCCTGCTGCGTTGGCACGTCAGTCGCTGGCGCTGCTGCCCGGCTACACCACCGGATCGAGATGGCGCGGCAGGACGGCGGGTAGCGCGTACGCCGTGAAGCCCCGGTTGTGCGGACGCCCTGGGGCGGAATCCGGGCTAGCCCGAAATGCGCTTGTCGTGTCCGCAATTGATGGAGTGCCGGTCACTTCCTGCGTACGCTGCTTCCGAACACCAGCGGCTCGCGACCGGACGGATATCGAACCGCCGGATTTCTTGACGCCCGAGCTATCGATCGGCTGGTTGATCATACTTGTCGGCACAGCGGGGGCTCGGGTCCGGCCTATCGAGGCGGATCGGCGCACGGCAGCGTCCGCATCGAGGATGCCATCAGGAGTGCATTCGCCGGCATGACGAACCAAACCGCACCGTCGACGCTTAGCGCGACGGCAATCGCGATGTGCCGCCGTCGCCTGCGCGCGACCAAGATCTCGGATACCACCGGCGCATCCCTGACCGGCGGGGAGGTGCTGACCCGCGCGCTGGTCCTGCGCCGCCTGCTCCGCCGCTCGGTGCTCGCGCCGGATGAGCAGAACGTCGGCGTCCTGCTGCCACCGACGGCCGCGGCAGTCGTGACCAACTTCGCCCTCACGCTCGACAACCGGGTGGTCGTCAACCTCAACTACACGCTCAGCTCAGAGCTGCTCAACTCGTCGATCGC
Organism: Thermomicrobiales bacterium; assembly: GCA_035634825.1. GTDB lineage: Bacteria > Chloroflexota > Chloroflexia > Thermomicrobiales > UBA6265 > DASQCG01. The sequence continues at coordinate 1,785 of DASQCG010000504.1, forward strand.
GCAGGCCGGCGTCCGCCACGTCCTGACCAGCCGGGCCTTCCTCGAGCGTGTGCCGCTGCAGCTCGACGCCGAGGTCGTCTACCTCGAGGATTTCCGGACTGCCGCCACTCGCCGCGACAAAATCGTTTCCGCCGCGCAGGCCTTCGGGATGCCGGCAAAGCTCCTGATCCGCCTCCTCGGCGTCCATAAGCACCGATCCGACGACGTGATCAGCATCATGTTCACCTCCGGCACGACCGGCGACCCAAAGGGTGCGGTCCTGACCCACGGCAACATCGAGACCAATGTCCGCGGCGTCGATGAGGTTATCCACATCGACCCGCACGACGTCCTGGTCGGCGTGCTGCCCTTCTTCCACTCGTTCGGCTATGCGATCACCCTCTGGAGCGTGCTCAACCTCGATCTGGCCGCCGCTTACCATGTCAATCCGCTCGAGGCGAAAGTCATCGGGCGGCTCTGCCGGGAGCGCAAGGGCACGATCCTGCTCGCCACGCCGATGTTCCTGCGCACCTACATCCGCCGCTGCGAGCCTGCGGACTTCGCGACGCTCGAGGTCGTCATCACCGGCGCCGAACGGCTGCCCGCGCAGGTGGCCGACGAGTTCGAGGCGAAGTTCGGCCTCCGCCCGGTCGAGGGCTACGGCACGACCGAGACCTCGCCCCTGATCTCGGCCAACATCCCGCCCAACCGCGCGCCCGGCCCGCCGGAGCATTCGGCGCGAACCGGGACCGTCGGCAAGCCGCCGCCGGGCGTCCAGGTCAAGGTGGTAGATCCGGATACCGGCGAGGATCTCGGCCCCGGCGAGCAGGGGATGCTGCTGGTCAAGGGGCCGAACGTGATGCGCGGCTACCTCAACCGGCCGGCGGAGACCGGGGAAGCGCTGCGCGACGGCTGGTACGTGACCGGCGACATCTGCGTGATCGACGCGGACGGCTTTATCCGCATCGTCGGCCGGGAGAGCCGCTTCGCCAAGATCGGCGGCGAGATGGTCCCGCACGGGCTGGTCGAGGAGACGCTGACCGGGATCGTCGGGGTCGACGATGAGGGCATGCAGCGGGTCGTGGTCGTCTCGGTGCCGGATCCGGAGCGGGGCGAGCGGCTGGTCGTGGTCCACACCCGGCTGGAGCAGAGCCCGGCCGAGCTGCGGGACGCCTTGCACGCGGTCGGGCTGCCCAACCTGTTCATCCCCGACGGCAACAGCTTCCTCTGCGTCGAGCAGCTCCCAACCCTCGGCACCGGCAAGCTCGACATCCGCGCCATCAAGCGCTTGGCCGGGACAGCGTTTCGATAGGTCACAGGTTTTAGGTCCTGGGTTTTCGGTTTTCCGTTTTCCGTTTCCAACGTCCATCCACCAACGACCATCCACCCTCAACCCTCAACCCACTCACGTCTCCCCCTACAATTGGCCCAACCACGGAGGGGGTTTTCACTATGCGGCTCGTCCTTGAGCTGTCTGTCATTGCCATCCTGCTGCTGATCAATGCAGTTTTGGCCGCGTCGGAGCTGGCGATCGTCTCGGCCCGCAAGACCCGCCTGCGGCCGATGGCCGACGACGGCAACCGGGCCGCGCGGCAAGTCCTGGCCATGCAGGAGTCGCCGGCTCACTTCCTGGCCGCGGTTCAGGTCGGCATCACGCTGGCCGGCTTCTTCGCCTCGGCCGTCGGGGCGGTCAGCCTGGTCGACAAGTTCTCCGGCGTGCTCGAGAATGTCGGCGTCGGGTTCATCGCCAACAACAGCCACCTGATCGCGCTGATCCTGATCACCGCCCTGCTCTCCTTCGTCAGCATCATCGTCGGCGAGCTGACCCCGAAGACGCTCGCGATCGAGCACGCCGAATCGATCGCCCTGCGCATGGTCGGACTGATTGACCTGCTCTCGCGCGTCACCGCGCCGATCATCCACCTCCTGACGGCCGCCTCGAACGTGTTGATCCGGCTGCTCGGCGGCGAGGGCCGCTCCTCCCTGCCGAGCGTGACCAAACCGGAGCTGCTGGCCTTGCTGGAGACGGCCGAGGACGAGGGCGTCGTCGAGGAGGCGGATGCCAGTCTCGTCGAAGAGGCGCTCAACTTCGGCGAGATCCAGGTCCGCAGCGTGATGGTGCCGCGCGTCGATGTCCGGACCATCGAGGACGACATGCTGGTCCGGGATGCCGTCGAGATCTTCTTCGAGACCGGCTACTCACGCCTGCCGGTGGTGCACGACACGCCGGACCACGTCCTCGGCATCCTGCATATCAAGGATGTCTACCGGGTCACCTGGTCGAACCCGGACTCCGCCAACCGACCGGTGGCCGAGATCATCCGGCCGGCCTATTTCGTGCCGGAGACGAAGGCGATCGATGAGCTGCTCGAGGAACTGCGCGCCCAGCGGACGCACATCGCCGTCGTGGTCGATGAGTACGGCGGCATGGCGGGCGTCGTCACCCTCGAGGATATGCTCGAGGAGCTGGTCGGCGAGATCGCGGACGAGTTCGACCCCGGGTACGAGCCGGTGCGCGAGGTCGAGCCGGATGTCTACGACGTCGACGGCCGCCTCTCGATCCATGATTTGCTGGATACGCTCGACATCGACGAGGACGACCTCGCGGAGACCGAGGCGGAGTCGGTCGGCGGTCTGATCAGCGACGCGCTCGGCCGAATCCCGAATGTCGGGGATCGGCTCGTGCATACGCCGCTCGCGCTCGAGGTAATGAGCATGGACGGCTACCGGGTCGCTCTGGTGCGGGTGAGGCGGATGCGGCCACCCCGGCTGGACGAGGAAGGAGCGCCGATCTTGGACGAGAACGAGGAGAGCCCAACCGAATGAACCTGATTCTGGTAGACCGCGCCGCCCAGTTCGCGACCGTCACGATGAACCGACCGGAGGCGCGGAATGCACTCGGCCGGGCGCTGGTCGCCGATTTTCGAGCGACACTGGCCGATCTCGCGGCCGATCCGACGGTGCGCGCCCTGATCGTTGCCGGCACCCGGGAGAGCAATGCCTTCTGTGCCGGGGCGGACCTGGTCGAGCGGACCACGATGTCGCCCGAGGAGCGCCTCGATCACCTGGCCGGGATCGCCGCGCTCTGCGAGGAGCTGGCGGCCTTCCCCTCGCCGGTGATCGCGGCCGTGCACGGCTATGCGCTCGGCGGTGGAACAGAAGTTGCGCTGGCCTGCGATATCCGAATTGCGGCGGATACGGCAATTTTCGGCCTGCCCGAGGTATCGGTCGGGTTGATCCCCGGCGCGGGCGGCGTGACGCGGCTACCGAAGCTGGTCGGAGCGGGCCGGGCGCGGGAGCTGATGTTCAGCGCGCGGCGGATCGACGCGGTCGAGGCGGAGCGGATCGGGCTCGTCGAACTGGTCGTGCCGCTGGATACGCTGGAGACGAGTGCCCGCGATCTGGCCGGGACGATCGCCACGCACGCCCCGCTGGCGATGCGAGCCCTCAAGCGAGCGCTGCGTTCCAGCGAGGGCCTGCCCGTCGCCAAGGCAACCGAGGCGGTCCTGGCCGAGCGCCGCCCGCTGGACCAAACCCGCGACTACCTCGAAGGCATGACCGCCTTCAAGGAAAAGCGCCGCCCGGTGTATACGGGCGAGTAGCGGGTTAAGGGTTGAGGGAAAAGGTCTATCCGTAGCGTCGCATGGCAATGCGACCTGATCGTGCGGCGGTCGGTTCGATGCATGGGGACCGGCATCCCGGCATCGCCCGGGCGTAAACACCCGGGCTGAAACCTGAACCCGGCTAAAGCCGGCTGGGATCGATTCTCATCGGCGTGGTGGGACCATGTCGCATTGCCAGGCGACGCTACAAGTGTTCCCGCTCCATCAACCAACCACCAAACTCTCCCAATCCCTTTCCCGTTCCCTCAACCCTTAACTCTTAACCACCTCTTTCGGCTGGCGATCAGTCCGGCGTGAAGACCCTGAGCGCGCGCATCTGGCCGTCCCACTCGGCGATCGGGGCGCCGTGCCAGCCCCATTCGCCGATCTTGCCCTTGCTTGGCAGCGCGATCCGGTCCGAGCACCAAAGCTGCGCCTCCCATGCGGAGCAACCAGTCGGCGCCCACGGGAAGATACGGTGGATCACGGCCTGGGCGAGATCGTCAGGGACCGAGACGGACAACCCGAACCCCTGGGCGATATCCCAGGTATGGACCAGGATCTCCTCGCAGGCCATCGCCAGGAAGCCCTCGGCGTCGGCGCGACCCATGCCGTGGTAGGCGCGCGCATCCGGCGGAGTGGCGGTCGCGATCGCGCCCAGGATGGCGCCGCTGGTAACGACGACATCGAGCAAGTCGGCGATGGAGGCGGCCGGGTCGCCATTGCGGATCGCCGGGCGCGGCTCCGTGGCGCCGGTGGCGATCTGGCCGCAATAGTAGGCGAGCGCATCGCTGACGTGGTCGATCGTCTCGCGGCAGGTCCAGGTCAGCGGACCGGCCGGGATGGACCAATCCGCCTCGAGCGCAGGCGCGAGGGTGTCATGGCAAATGGCGGCGGCCTGGCGAACGTGCTGGGGCGAGACGGTCGGGCCGTCCCAGGTTGGCGTCGGCATGCACTGGCTCCTCCTCTGTCGGGATTGTACTGGCGGGGTTAAGAGTTGAGGGTGAAGGGTTGAGGGAATAGGGGAAAGGTAGCGTCGCATGGCAATGCGACCTCGGGCTTGGGATGACCCGGGCTATGCATGCATTCCGGTTTCCCGGGGCCGCCCGGGCGTAAACACCCGGGCTGAAACCTGAACCTGGCTAAAGCCGGCTCCGGGTCGTGCGATGCGAACCGGAGCGCCGGGTGGACGGAGCGCGGTGCGGTGGCCCCGCGATCGTCCGTAGGGCGATGAGAGTGTGTACGGAGGACTGATTCGAGCACCGGGACCGGGCATCCGGTTCCACCCCGGGCTGAAGGCCGGGGCTGAGATGACTAAGGCGGCTGAAGCCGACTTTTCTTGTCAGCCCCTTCAGTGGGCTTATCGTGACTCAGCCCGGTCCTTTAGCTCCGGGCGGCGCCGGGAGGCCTGCCCGAGCCTGCCAGGGTGGTCGCCTGGCGAAACCATCGGGGCTTGGTGGTCACAGCGGGGCGTAGCAGCCCTGCGCTACGTCTGGTTGGCGGTACCTGGGAAGTGGCCGTAGGGTACGCCAAGGCGGGTACGGAGCCCCGCCACTACGTCGATGTCGACGTGCATTTGTGTTTCGGAGGGCGTTGATTGGCGACATACATCATCCGCCGGGTGCTACGGATGGCGGTTATCCTGGTCCTCGCCTCGATCGCCGTCTTCTATGCCCTGCGCATCGCCCCGGGCGACCCCAGCGGCACGCAGCTCAACGCCGCTGCCCGCGAGGAGGTCCGCGCCGCCTACCGTGAGCGGCTGGGCCTGAACGAGCCGATCTGGAAGCAGTACTTCGTCTACGTCGGCAATGTCCTGCACGGCGACTTCGGCACCTCGCTGATTACCGGCGCGACCATGACCGATCTGCTCAAGGTCTACGGCAAGAACAGCCTGATCCTTGGGGTGACCGCCTTCCTGCTGACGCACCTGCTCGGCATCCCGCTCGGGATCATCGCGGCCGCGCGGCGCAACTCGATCGTCGATGGGGTCATCTCGACCTTCAGCGTGCTCGGGATGGGTATCCCCAACTTCTGGCTTGCCCTGCTGCTGATCCTCGTCTTCTCCTCAAAGCTGCACTGGCTGCCCTCGTCCGGCTGTTGCGGCGTCAACTACCTGGTCATGCCGGCGGTTGTCCTCGCGGCTGAGGGAACAGCGGTCACGGTTCGCATGATGCGCTCCTCGATGCTTGAGCAGCTCGGGCAGGATTTCGTGCGCACGCACCGGTCCAAGGGACTGAGCGAATGGACCGTGATCGGCCGGCGGGTATCGCGGACGGCGCTGATCCCGATCGTCTCGCTGGCTGGGTTGCGGATGGGCTGGATCATCGGCTATGCGCTGATCGTCGAGACCATCTTCCGCTGGCCGGGCGTCGGCTACCTGCTGGTCGATTCGGTGATCCGGCGCGATTACCCGGTGGCCCAGTTCTTCTCGATCGTGCTGGTGCTGGTCGTGGTGGTGTCGAACCTGCTGGCCGATCTGGCCTACGGCATCGTCGATCCACGGATCCGGCGGCACTAGGGCGACGACCATGACCTACGCGGAAATCGCCGCTGCCGAGACTTCAGATGTCGGGCCACAGGCGTCGCCCAAACCACGCAATCGCTACCTCGATTTCGGTCGGCGGCTGGTCCGCAACCCCCAGGCGCTGATCGGGTCCGTGATCTGCCTAACCTACCTCGTGCTCGGTATCTTCGGTCCGATGCTGGCCAGTCACGACTACGAGACGCAGAACCTGATGGCGACTTACCTGCGCCCGCTCAGCCCGAACCATATCCTCGGCACCGACGACCTCGGCCGGGACATGTATGCCCGGCTGGTGACCGGGATCCGCATCTCGCTCCTGATCGGCTTCGGCGTGACCGCGATCGCGATGGTGGTCGGCGGCTTCTTCGGGATCCTGGCCGGCTACTTCCGTGGCTGGGTCGACACGGTCATCAGCGGCCTGGTCGAGTTCACGTGGAGCTTCCCGCTGATCCTGATCGCGGTGGTGCTGGCCGGCGCGCTCGGTCCCGGTCTCTGGGCGACCGTGCTGGCGATCGGGCTGATCAACTGGGCCGGTTTCGCGCGGGTGATCAGGGGCGAAGTGCTGACGCTGCGAGAGCAGGAGTACATCCAGGCGGCGCGGGCGATCGGCGTCAGCGATCGGCGGATCCTGGTCCGCCACGTGCTGCCGAACATCGTCGCGCCCACCCTGGTGATGGCGTCGTACTACGTCGCGCTGGCGATCATCGCCGAGGCCGGGTTGTCGTTTATCGGGATGGGCGCCCAGCCGCCGCTGCCGAGCCTGGGCGTGATGGTCGCCGGTGGGCGCAATTTCCTGCTCTTCGACCACTGGATCAGCACGATCCCGGGCGTCGCGATCGTCCTGATCGTGCTCGGCCTCAACTTCCTCGGCGACGGCCTCCGCGACCTCCTCGACCCCCGCCTGCGCCGGTAATTGGCCGTCAATTCCGCACCGCGATCTGTAGGGGTTTACCGTGGTAAACCCGCACTTGCCCGACGTCCCTGCGGAAAACGCGAATCTTTGTAGGGATTTGCCGTGGCAAATCCGCCCGGTTCAGAATCGAGCGCTACCTGATGCCGATCACGAATTGGCACCGGCACGGGATCGGGAATCCGCGCGCGGAT
>DASQCG010000505.1:0-5358 GCA_035634825.1 Thermomicrobiales bacterium
CCTGGCCACCGGCATGGCCACCGCAGCCATGCCGGTGGCCGCAGTCAAAGCGTAGTTTGTTACCAGTATTCTAGCAGTTCGAAATCAGAAGTCAACAATTCGTCAAGGCGTTTTTATCGCGAAATGGCGGGCCAATTGCTCCAGCGACTGACGGGATCCGGCCTCGTTGTCCTCCGGCCTCAATCCGGGCGGCAGGTTCTCGAAGAGGAGCGTCACATTGGCGCCATCGGGCGCCGGGTCGATCGTCACGGTCAGGGTCATCTCGCCGGCGAAGGCCGGATCATCGGACTCGAACGTGATCGCTTCGACGATCCGATGCGAAGGCGACAACTCGGTAAAGCGAACCCTGACCCTGTCCTCCCGCTCGGCCGTCTTGCCCCGATTCCCGGTCTCGCTTTCCGGGTAGAACAGCGACATCACGTACCCGCCGCCGACCCGGGCATCGAACTCATGGAACTGCCCGGTCATCTCCCCCGGCGGCAACCACGCCAACAACTCCGCCGGATCAACAAACGCCCGGTAAACCCGCTCAGGCGACGCCTTCATGAACCGCGATGTAACAGTGGATGCGTTCTCAGTCAATCCAGGTTCTCCAGGACGACTTAATCGCCCATAAGGCGGACCCATGGAAGATCCCGGCCCACCCTGTTGTAAAGCTTCTGGTCCGAAGTCCACAGGTCGCATTCAAGGATTTGCGCGAGAGCGAGGAAGTGCGAGTCATACGCCTTGCGTTCCCAGAACCTGCGCACGAACGCAATTGCCTGCCGATGCACTTCGGGCATGTTGATGAGCTCTAACTGCAGTGAGTTCATGCGATCGATAGAGTCGATAACAGCGTCAGGAGAAAGTTCCCGGGCGTTTTCATATCGCCAAAACGCGTTGGTGACTTCATAGGCGAGGAGTGCCGGAGCATAGACAGCAATTCCGTTCGCTTCCCACTCCCGCCACAGCGCCCCATACTGACTCTCTGGGTGCCTGTTCAACACTCTGATGACAAAGCTCGAATCGACGACGACTCGTTGAGACGCCTCACTCTCTGCCCGCATCGATCAGGTCTCTTTCGTCTGGATACGGGCGACCAGCCAGGTTCCGTTCGAGCTCTTCGGCAACCTTGCGCGTGCGATCCCAAAAATCCTGGTCAAGTACGCGGCGCGTCAGTCGACGGTACTCAGCTATCGGGATCACCGCCGCGAGCGGCTCACCGCTCTTTTCAACGATTACCGTCTCGCCGCGATCCTTAACCGCATCCAGGAGCTCACCGAAACGGACGCGAGCCGTCGTGGCGCTTACGTGCCTTGGTTCTGCGTCGAATTTGGCAACCATGATCTTGAACCCATCACTCAATCCATCGATGGATTCATCGTATCAGAGACCCGACCGGAATCAAGCGGAGCGGGCCGCTCGACCCCTGGATCAGTCCGCGGCTGTTGCTGGGTTCGTTGAGAGCTGGAAGGGGTTGAAGTCGGTGTTGCGGTCGTAGACGTCGCTGCGCTCGACTCGCTTCAGGTAGGTGACGACCCAGTAGGTAATCGGCGTGAAGGCGACCTCGACGCCAACCTTGAAAATGTAGTTCGACTTGAAGATCTCCCACAATGTCGCATTCGTGAAGACGCCGCCGAACGCGATCAGCAGGAAGATCGCCGTATCGATGCCCTCGCCGACCAGCGTCGAGCCGATCGTCCGCACCCAGAGCAACCGCCCCTCGGTCTGGACCTTGAGCTTGGCCAGAATCACGCTGTTGACGAACTCGCCGCAACAGTAGGCGGCCAGCGACCCGGCCACGATCCGCGGGGTCTGCCCCAAAATTGCGTGGAAGCTGTCGGACATCGTGTAGTCGGATGCCGCCGGCAACCGATCGACCAGGTAGAAGACTCCGGCCGCGACCGCGAGCCAGGCGAAGCCGGTCCAGATCACCCGCCGCGACCGCGCGTAGCCGTACACCTCGGTCAGCACATCGCCGAAGATGTAGGCCAGCGGAAACAGGATGGTGCCGCCGTCAAACGTGAACCATTTCAGGTCAAGGATCTTCGTCGATGCGATGTTGGAGATGATCAACACCGCCACGAACGAAGCGGTGATGAAATCGAGGTATCGATAGGTGCGCATCGGCCCACAACCCGAAAACGGCGCGGCAAATCGCCGCGCCGAAGAGTATATGACGATAAGGAACCAGCCCTAGCGAACCTTGCCCCGCGCCGCAATCGGCCAGACATCGATGACCTGGCCGTCCCGGACGATGTTCAGCTCGTCGAGCAGATTGACCGATGGGCAGATGTGGTTCGGGATGATCTCGACCCGCTGGCCGATCGTGAAGCCCGGGTCGTCCTCCGGGATAACCACGACGCCGTGCTCCTCGCTCAGGCGGTCGATGATGCTGCCCGGGTGGCCGATGATGTAGCCATGGCCGGGATGCCCGTGGCTCTTGTCCAGCGCCAGCGTCTTCGAGCCGGCGTCGACGATCATCCGGTCTTTGGACGGATGACTGACCACGGTCGCCAGCACCCGCGCCGCGCATCGATCCGGCCCGTACTGCCCGTAGAGGAAACCGGTGGTGTCGCGGAATACATAGGTACCCGGCCGCATCTCGGTGATGCCGCCAACTGACGGCGTGTACATCGAGGATGGGGTCGAGCCGACGCTGACCTCGGTGATCGGCAGTCCGGCCCGGCGGATCGCCTCGGCCGTCGCGACCAGCTTCTCGCCGGCCTCGCGCGCGCCTTCGGCAATCTTGTCGGCCGGCAACGTGTGAGTCTGGCCCTCGTGGGTCATGACCCCGATCACGTCGAGACCCGGCAACCGGGCGATATCGAGCGCCAGCTTGACCGCGTCGTCGCCGGCGAGCTGCCCGGCCCGGTTCTGCCCGGTATTGACCTCGACGTAGACATCGAGCGAACGATCGTGCTTCGACATCGCCGCCGAGAGCGCCTCGGCCGCGTCGAGGCTGTCCAGCGCGACGATCATCCGCGCCCGCTCCATCAGCGCCAGCAGCCGGTTGATCTTGATCTCGGTCACGACCGGGTAGGCCATCAGCACGTCTTCGACCCCGCCGTCGACCATCACCTCGGCCTCGCCGAGCTTGGCGCAGGTGATGCCGCGCGCGCCGTGCGAGATCTGGCGGAGCGCAATCTGCGGTGTCTTGTGCGTCTTGATGTGCGGGCGGAGCTGCGCGCCGAAGCTGTTCGCCAGCGCCTGCATCTCGCTGATGTTCTGCTCCATCAGCGTCTCGTCGACCAGCATCGAGGGGGTATCCAGCACCACATCCGGCGAGAGGATAGGTTGGGCGGGTGCTGGCATCGTCATGCTCATGGTGTGCTCTCCGTGCGTATCGGCGCTGCGTTGCGGCCGGAATACGCACAGTATCGCAAATCACACACCTGAATCGGCGCCGGCTGTCAGGTCGCCGCAGCGCCCCGGCGGCCGCGCTGCAGCTCGACGGATCGCCGCGTCTGCACCGATCTACCGATCGCGTCGATGACTTCCTGCACCTTGTATCCGTCCTCGAAGGACGGCGAATGCGTGGTCCCGCTCCGGATCGCCGCGGCCCATTGCTTGAGCAGGTAGACCGTCGGGTGAATGAGTGGATGCGGACCCGCCGAGGCGCCGCGGATGTATTGGTCCGGAATCAGCGCGTCGGCGACCAGCTCGCCGCGCCGCGCCGCCTGTAACCGGCCGTCGGAGGTCAGGACGAGCGTTCCCTCGGCGCCGGAAACGACGATCAGGTCGGACGGCTCGTGCGCGGCCGTGGCCGAGTAGTGGATGGAGCCGATCGCGCCGTTCTCGAACTGGAGCACCAGCGCGAAGTTGTCGTCGGCGTCGACGCGCAGCATCTGCGTCGAATCGCCGGCGCGCCGTTTCTTGACCATCGTGGCCAGCGCCCCGCTCGCGGCCCGGATATCGCCGATCCACCAGCGGAGCGTATCGATGTGGTGCGAGCCGATTGCCCCCAGCATACCGCCGGCCTTGTCCTGCTCCATCAGCCACGTGAAGGGCACGCCGCGCGGATCGTTGAGGCTGGACCGGTAGAAGCTCATCGAGGCGGAGTAGGGCTCGCCGATGTACCCGGATTCGATCAGCTCCTTGGCGTAGGCCCGGGCCGGGATGAAGCGGAATTCATGGTTGACCATCGCCACGACGTTCGAGCGCTCGGCCATCTTGACCATGTCCTTGGCTTCGGCGACGGTGCGGGCCATCGGCTTCTCGCACAGCACGTGCTTGCCGGCCCCGAGCGCCGTCATGGTCATCGAGTGGTGCAGATGCGGTGGCGTCGCGATGATCACCGCGTCGATATCCGACCGCTCGACCAGTTCGCGGTAGTCTGTAGTGGCGATCGTCGCGCCGAAGGCCTGCGCGGCGCTATGTGCCCGTTCGGCCCGGCGCGAGCAGACGGCCATGATCCGGAAATCCGGCACTTGCTGGAGCGCCGGCAAATGCACTGCCTCGCCAAACCCGGTACCGATGACCGCGACGCGAATTGCTTCAGAAGATCGTGAGAATCGTTGCGTTAAAACCATGGCGTGATGCTACCAAACATCCGGCCACTCATCGTTCAGCGACAGGAGGACAAACCAATGCGTCGACTCTATACCCGCCGGGGCGACCTCGGCGAGACCGACCTCCTTGGCGAGCGCGTGGCCAAGGATGACCCGCGCATCGACTTGATCGGCGAGCTGGATGAGACGACCTCGGTCCTCGGGCTTGCCCGCTCGATGTCGAAATCCGAACGGGGCAACCAGATCCTGATCGACATCCAGCGCGATCTCTACCGGGTCATGGCCGATCTCGCCTTCGTGACCGATACACGACCGCCCGGCTACGAGACCAGCGCCGAATGGGTCGAGCGGATCGAGGAGCTGACCGATCAACTGACGGCCGAGGTCGAGCTGCCGAGGCAATTCGTGCTGCCGGGAGAGACACAAGCCAGCGCCGCGCTGGATGTCGCCCGCGCCGTTGTCCGCCGGGCCGAGCGGCAGGCGGTCCACCTCTACCGGATGAAGGTGATCACGAACGAGCACGTCGTCGGCTACCTGAACCGGCTCTCGTCGCTGCTCTTCGTCCTCGCCCGGTATGTTGAAGCGGAGCAGGGCGCGCACGCCGAGCAGGCCAAGCAATCGTCCTGATCAGGCCGTCACGTCCGCGACGGTCGCGAATCCGTAGCCTTGCGCCTTGAGGTCGAGAACGATGCGGTCCAGCGCGTTGGCGTCCTCCGAGGCAGCGCCGACGTGCATCAGGACGATCGCGCCCTGGACCAGGTTCTGCATGACGCGGTCGTAGATCGCATCCGCGGTCAGGCCGTTCCAGCCGAACGAATCGATTGTCCACATCGCGGTTTTCGAGTAGCCGAGCGCGCCGACATCCCGC
>DASQCG010000506.1:0-3620 GCA_035634825.1 Thermomicrobiales bacterium
GTCACGCACCTCGACGAACGGTTCGAGATCAGGCGGTAATCCCGCTTGCATCAGGCGTTCGCGCTGCCGTTCGGCGTCGAACTCCAGACCCATAAGGAGCGCAATATTTGAAATCCACAGCCACACCAAGAAGATGATTACCGTTGCTAGCGATCCGTACGTCTTGTTGTATGAGCCGGAGAAGGAGACATACAGCGCGAACAGGCCCGAGCAGACAAGCCACAGCCCGATCGCGATCGCAGCACCAGGAGTAATCCCCGGTCGGCCGCTCTGCTTGACGTTGGGACATGCCCAGTAGAGCAAGGAGAACATGAGCCAGACCACAAGTAGCAGCACTGGCCATTTGGCTATGCCCCAAGCCAGAACGGCGGCGTCACCGATTCCTAGCGCGTCGCCGACATGGCGGGCGACCGGGCCCGTAACCACGATGATCAAAACACTGATCACGAGCATGATCGTCATCGTGACAGTCACGCCGACGCGAACCGGGACTGTGCGGGTAATCGGTCGCCCCTCGGTGACACCGTAGATCGCGTTCGATGCCCTCATGAAAGCAGCAACATAGCCAGAAGCCGACCAGAGGGCGATCACGATGCCGACAATCGCCGCGATACTTGCTGCGGTGGCGCGGCCCTGAACCTGTGAAATGACTGTTCGCAGAAAGCTGTTGACACCGCTAGGAGCGATCTCCTGCAGATTGTCGAGGAAGCTTTGCGTAGTTGAGTGTCCCAAGAGTCCGAAGATCGAGACCAGCACCAGCATGCCCGGGAAGATTGCCAGCACGCCGAAGTAGGTCAGTGCTGCCGCCCGATCGCTGAGGTCGTGCCGTTTGAATTGCTTCGCGCTACGCCGGAGGATTTGCGGCCAACGTTTCACGGACACCCTCTGTTGCTGGGCACCCGACGATGCCACCCGCTGCTCAGCCGCAGTAGTCATGAGGATCCACATCCCTGGCGAACACGCCTAGTTACGATCGTGATACCCGTGTTCCGGAAGCCTGTAACGGGGAGCCGGGCGATCTTGCTAGGTAGGCACTCCTCATCGGCCTGCGGCATTGGTAAACCGCTTCGATCACGAATGGTCGGGCTCGTTCTGGAGCGCTGGCCGGCGCTCGGGTGGGCTGCCTAATAAGGACTAGAGCCTTGGCCCGCGGTCCGGTGGCGGCTCGACATACGTCCGGCGTTCTAGTGGAGGCTCCACGTACGTCCGGGAATATGCATCCCGATCATCTCGCACCACGACGTCGGTACGACGCCGCATGGTTAGCAGGACTATCGAAATCACTAGGCCCACGATTCCGACAATCAGCAGGATCGTGCCGATCATTCCGACGTTCACTCCGCCGATGTCTTGACGATATACCGCGAAGCGCAGTATGGCGCCGATTGCGATTACTACTAAACTTCCGCCGATTCCCATAGCCATTCCTCCGGAATTTGAGAACTCCACAAATTCATAGGTGTTCGCCCAGTGTTGATCGCGTCACTTACAAGCGACCCAGCGTTTGGCCACTCGGGAATCTTGCTCGGCGCGGCATGCATCGCGATGTTGACGTAGGTCGTACGGTCCAGTCGTACTGCGACGTCAGGCGGCAAGCAGCCGCTCGAAGAACGAGCGGTATCGCCGCAGACCTTGCCGAAGGTCCTCGGTCGAGACATCCTCGCCGCTCGCCCAGCGCGATTCGAGCTGGGCCCGTTCGGCGGCGAACGTTCGCGCTAGGCGCTGCATCAGATCGGCGACCAGCGCGTCCGCGTCCTGTACCGCGGATCGTGGCTCATCCACGAATTGCGCCTGGATTTCCTTCCAACGCAGGATCACACCTTGCAGCTCGTCGGCTTCGAGCAGCTGCGCCTGGGGCTCGGCCTCGTTACCGAGGTCGTCGGTGGCTGCACGCTCCGGCTCCGGTGATGATGGCGCCTCGGGCGCGTCGATGTTCGTCGCACCGGCGGAGGCGATCTGTTCGGTGGTCGGCCGGCTGTCGCGAGCCACGTGCTGATCGGTCATCGTGCACCTTCCTGGGTCGACCGCGGCGAGCGGTCATGGCGGTCGGCCGCGTCAAGGGAGACGCTCTCAGCATCTCCGGGACGGTCGGCTTCGTCGGACTGCAGCAGCTCGTCGAACAGGCTGCGGTAGCGCAGCAACGCCCCACGCATGTCCTCCGTGCTCGCCTGCTGGGACTCGACCCGCTCGCGGACACCGTGTGCGAAGCGGTAGTTCTCCACGACCGAGGGGTGATCTACCGAGATCAGCCTGGCCTGGGCCTCAAAACTCTCCATTGGGTAACCGCGCTCGGCCATCACCCGATATACCAGACCGTCTGCCGCCACGACGGCGTTCGACGGTTGGTCAACGAACCGTTCCTGAACCTCACGCCAGTCGGCTTCGTACCGAGCTCGGGTGGGTTCGGCGAGCGGCTTGATGTCGAGTCGGTCCCGCTCCTTCTGCCGGTCACGAAGGTCGGCCTCAGCCGCGCGCCGATCGTCGCGCTCATCTATGGTGCGGTCGTATTCCGGGCCAAATCGTTGGCGCAACATAGTCGTCCTGCGCTGCCGCATCTGCGTCGCCACGAACACCGCGGCGACAACGACGATGACAACGGCGATCAGGATCCACGCCCAGGTAGCCATCGGATTCCTCCTGTGGGTTGAATGGCCTTAGGGATACCCGTGGGCGCCGCATGTTAAACGCCTTTCTCGGTTGAGCCCGGTTCGGTCGCATCTCTGCCCTGCGCCTGCGCGCTCTGAGCAAACCGCGCGGCGGCGGGCTGAGCACGATGATCATCCACGGTATGCGGGCTCATTTTCCCCGTAGCGTGTTGCGGAGAGTGGCGGGGCGTTATGTCCGTACCGTTACCGGGTAGCTATATGACTGGGGGCCATCGCACGTCCTCGAGCCGGACCGAGCACTCCCCAGTTCGGAGCAGACGCTGGCCGTGCTGCGAAGGGGTGCCGACTCACCGAAGGGGCCGGCCGGTATCTACAGCGGATGACCGTACGACCCGGTCGATACCGAGCATCATCCATCAAACGGCAGGAGAGACCATGGCTGACCAATCCGCGCACCGGCACGTCGAAGTCAGCGACGGTAAGCGCGTTGTCGCGTCGGCGCAAGTGACTACCTCGCCGGAGGATCCAGGTACCGCCCAGGCGTCGTTGCAGGCCGAATCAGGGCATCTACCGGCGGGGAGCAGGGCGAGTCTGGTTGATGCGGTCCTGGACCTACCCGAACTGCAAGGCGGTGCCCACCTCGAAGCGACCGTGCCGCTCGGCGACGCCGAATCTCTGCAACGGCTCGAAGAACGCACTGACGGCATGACCGCCCGCGCGGCCGGCTCCAGCGCTCTAGTCGATGCCGATCTCCCGGACGATCCAGCCGATCGGCCAGCGGATCAATAAGCCCAGGTTCATCGATGCGGGTGTCCTGTGCGCAGCCGGATCCAGCGGCACCCCCAGCCCTTCAACGCCTACCCGGGCGATGGCCGTCGAGCACAGTGCAAACCCCGACGCCAATCTCCGGGCATTCGCGCAGCGTGGCGATCATCGCGTCGAACCGACTCAACAACGAATGCGGATCACGCTGTTGCGTGCGGACATTGCTTTCGTGCGCCGACGCGGCCCCGA
>DASQCG010000507.1:0-5623 GCA_035634825.1 Thermomicrobiales bacterium
GGAGTCTCGCCACGCTGACGTAATTCAGTGGCGATGGTCTCCATCTGCTCATTGCGATCGACACCGGGCAGTGTCAGGCGGATGTCCGCTCCGAGGAGCTCATCGAGCAGCAGGTTCCCTTGCACCGCTGGCTGCTCTGCCTCGGACGCCAGCACGAGGACGGATTTCAGGCCGGCCACGACCGCGGCCGCGGCGGTCGCGCGGGCGTGGTTGGACTGGGCAGCGCCGGCGGTGATCAATGTCGTGGCGCCCTTGGCGAGCGCATCGCCGACCAGAAACTCGAGCTTGCGCACCTTGTTGCCGCCGAAGGCCAGGCCGGTCAGGTCGTCCCGCTTGATGAGGATCCGCGGGCATTTCGACGGTCCACCGAGGGCGTCACGCAGCCTGCCGGCCTCCTGCAATGGCGTCGGGAGGTTTGCGAGAGGAAAGCGGGGCAATCGGGTGAGATCGAGCGACACGGACTGTTTACTCCTCTTCAACCGGATCGAAGCCAAGGATCTGTCGCGTTATCTGTATATGTCCCAGGTGCAGCCCCGTGTGCTCGAGCGCGTGCAGCACGGCATGGCGCTGTGGGAGCGGATCCGCGCCCTCCCAGAAGGAGAAGGATGCGGTTGGCAGGGAGCAAGGGCGTTCCATTTGCTCGGCTGTCAGGCATGAGACGTGCGCGGTGATTTGCTCGATGAGGGAGTCGAGATTGGCCAGCAATTCAGCGTTGGTACCGATGGCGTTGAACTCAGAACCGCGATCGCGGTGGAAGTCGGTGCCACCGGTATTGGTGATCGCCCAGAATCGTGCCGAGCCGGCGATGTGGGTTCCGAGCTGGAAGAGCGTATTGGTTGGTTGAATATTGAGCACCCGGTTGAGCTCCTCATCTGACATGTCGCGCACTTCGCGCCGCACCAATTGGATGAGTCGCGCCAGTTGCTCGGCCAGGTAGACACCCTCAGCTCGCATGAGTACAGGACCTTTCGCTCTTGACGAATATGTGCCGGGGAGCTACCGTGAGCAGATGATCAGCGACGATAACGCCCGGGCCAGAATCGCGCAGACCGCAAATGCACTGGGGGACGATACCCGATTGCGGCTGCTGATGTTGCTGCTGGCCGCGGGTTCCGGCGGAATGACCGTGACCGACCTTTCCGGCCGGCTCTCGCTGGCCCAGCCCCGTGTCTCCACGCACCTCGCGATCCTCAAGGAGGCCGAGCTGGTCGAAGCGCGGACCACTGGCCGGACCCGGGTTTACCGGGCAGTTGGCGAGCGGGCCATGCCGCTTTTGAACGCGGTCAAGCGCGCGGCCGGGGTCGAGGATGGCCCACCAGCCAGTCCGGCCGCTCTGAAGGAGATCAACCGGAACAGTCCGAACCGTCTAGCGCGAAGCTGCTATGACCACCTCGCGGGCCTGGCCGGAGTCGAGCTGCTTGACCAGTTCGTATTCGACCGGTGGCTGGTGCGCAACGGCGGGCCAGATGAGCGGCCGATCTACGAGCCCACCGAAGAGGGCGAAGAAGCCTTTGCCCGGCTGGGCATCGACCTGAATGCGTTCCGTGGCGGTCGGCGGGTACTTGCCTGTGGTTGCCTGGATTGGACCGAGCGACGTCCCCACCTGGCCGGCGGACTGGGCGCGGCGGTACTCTCATCCCTGGAGTCAGGCGGATTTGTTCAGCGCGACCCGGCAACGCGCGGAATTGAAATTGTCCGGCCGATCGACGACTGGCTTGCGGGGGCCTGACTTCATTTCGGGACGGGCCACCAGGGACAGACCCGATCCGTTCGGAATCCACAACTCGGCGCCGGCGACGTCAGCCGCACCCCGGCAGAGATCAGACTTCGCGCAAGCGTGCACAGCGGTAACCCGACGACATTCGTATAGCAGCCCTCGACCGCTTCGACGATGTCGCCCGCTGCGCCCTGAATGCCGTATGCCCCGGCTTTGTCGAGCGACTCCCCGGTCTCGAGGTAGGCGCGCAACTCAAGATCCGAAAATGGACGCATCGTCACGCGAGATGTCATGACGTCGGAACAGGTGGACTGATCCGGCGCCAATACGGCGACGCCGGTGTGCACCCGGTGCGTTTGACCCCGCAATCGACGAAGCATGCGCTCGGCATCAGTGAGGTCTTCCGGTTTATTCAGAATCGTGCCGCCGATCTCGACCGTCGTATCCGCGCCGATCACGATGAAATCGGGACGACGGGCGGCGACCTCGCTCGCCTTGCGTACCGCCAGCACGGAAACCATCTGTTTCGGCGGAATGTCGGATTCCATTTCCTCAGGGATATGCGAAGGGTCGATCTCGACCGAGATCCCGAGATGACGAATCAAATCTCGCCGCCGAGGGGAGGCGGAGGCGAGGACGACTGGTTTCGGGACACGGCTCATCAACGTATACTCACGGCGGTTCTGACGAAGTCACGTAACCGGGGTCGCCGCGCATCCTGTACCCGCGCGGCTATGGAGGGGACTGCCAATGGGCGGTCCCTTTTTTGTTCCGTGATGTGCATTCGGTTCACCGGTCGATCGCAAATGATGCGTGGAGCGCCATGTCGGATCTGACTATCGCGACGATCATCTTCGTCCTCACCTACGCGGTCATTATCAGCGAACGATTGGAGCGCGCTGTCGTCGCGCTCGCCGGCGCAGCGCTGATGATCGCGTTCGGTGTTCTGAACGAGCATCAGGCGCTGGAGTCGATCGATCCGAATACCCTGGCGTTGCTGATCGGGATGATGGTCATCATCAGCATCCTCAAGCGCACCGGGGTCTTTCGCTACGTCGGCTGGCAAACGGCCATCGCCCTGAACGGCGACCCGTGGAAGATACTGCTCGGATTCGCGCTCATCACCGCGATCGCCTCGGCATTTCTGGACAACGTCACGACGATCCTCCTGATGGTGCCGGTTACGATCGCGATCTGTGACGACCTCGGCCTTGACGCGCGCCCCTTCATGATCACGCAGGTGATCGCAAGCAACATTGGCGGCACGGCAACCCTGATCGGAGATCCACCAAACATCCTGATCGGCAGCGCAACCGGGCTCGATTTCATGGATTTCCTGACCAACCTGGCGCCAATTGTCCTCGTCTTACTGATCTTGATGGTCATCGGATACTGGCTGATCTTCCGGGGCGGGGATCGACTCGGCACGCCGACGACCGAAGGGATGAAGGCGCTCGCTGCAGTAGATGTGCGGGGGCATATTTCCGACCCATCGCTTCTGCGTCGATCACTGGTGGTGCTGGCCCTGACCATTGCGGGTTTCGTGCTCCACAGGACCTTGAACTATGAGGCTGGGACAGTCGCGATGTTCGGCGCCATCCTGCTCCTGTTGCTCAGCCGAATCGAACTGCATCCGATCCTGTCTGAAGTCGAGTGGCCAACCATCTTCTTGTTCATCGGACTGTTCATCCTGGTCGGCGGGATCAAGCAGGTCGGGCTGTTGGATCGGATCGCCAGGTGGTCGGTCTCGCTGACCGGCGGCAATGTGATCTTGACCGCGTTGATGCTGCTCTGGTTTGCGGGCATCGCATCCGCGCTGGTCGACAACATCCCCGCCGTAGCCACGTTGATTCCGCTGACCTACTCGGTCACGCGGTTGCTGTTTCCCGAGTTGGCGCACCTCAGCGACGCCGACTTCGCGCTGCACAGCCAGGTCACGCCGTTCTGGTGGTCGCTGGCACTTGGGGCCTGCCTCGGCGGGAATGGCACGCTGGTCGGCGCCTCCGCGAACGTGGTTGCGGTCGGCATTGCCGAACGGCGAGATGAACCCATCGGGTTCTGGGGATTCACAAGGTTGGGCGCGCCGTTTGCGCTGATGAGCCTGATCGTTTCGAGCGTGTACGTGTGGCTGCGCTATTTCGCGATCTAGCCGGAATCAGGGCTTACGGCGCCATCCCGGCCAGCGTGACTTATCCGGGTCGTCGTCAGGGGCATCGATATCAGGAGGGGGAGGCGGAATTGATGGAGCAGGATTGGGTGGCCCGGCGACCTTGGTCCCACATTCGGGGCAGAAGCGATCCTGGACCCAAAGGCGTTCGCCACAGTTTGGGCAGTTCGTGACGCGACTACTCTCGCCGAGTTCGTTCGATCTCATAGTCACAAAGCATCAACCAAGGCGCCGCGACGCGCAAGGTCTCGGTAGATCGTGATATCGGCCAACGGCCATATCGGGCGGATCGACGAATACGAGAGTCGTTGACATGATCACGGTGAATCCCTGATATTCGCATGAGGTTAGCAATGATTTCTGGCGCGTCCGGAACCGGACCGGGCTTGCCAGATGGACGCGCAGATGCTGTATCTCCGCGAGCAGCGTCGCGGGTTCTTGTTGCAACGCAGCTCTGCCCAGCCGCCCAGGAGGTGACCCCGTGAAGCGTGCACTCCTCGTGGACGACCACGCTGTCTACCGCGAATCCTTCGGGTTGGTGCTGGAGCACCGCCTCGCCCTGAAAATCGTGGCGCAGGTTGCATCGCTGGAGGACGCCCGGCCGTGGTTTGCAGAGGTCGATCTGGGCGTGATTGGTCTTTCGATCGCCGATGGAAACGGGCATTCCTTGCTGCGCGAATGGAGAGCAGCGAATCCAACCGTGCCCATCATCGTCCTCGGTGAAAGCCCCGAGCGATCGGCTCGAGCGATGGCGATCGAAGCGGGTGCGACCGGCGTGCTCGAGAAGTCGGCGTCGCTCGCCGACATGATCGAGGCAATTCAACTCGCCTGGGCTGGCGAGTCCCTGTTACCGCCCCAGGAGATGATCGATCTTCTACGCATGGCCAGCCTGCGGCGCGAGAACGAGTACGCGGCGACGGAGACGCTTAACCGGCTGACTCCCCGCGAACTCGAGGTCCTGCAAGTGCTGGCCGAAGGGTTGAGCGACCGGGAGATCGGGGAGCGACTGCACATCAGCACGGAGACGGTGCGCACGCACTTCGTCAACATTCTCGGGAAGCTGCATGTCAGCTCCCGGATTCAGGCACTGGTCTTTGCCGTTCGACACGGGGCGGTTCAGATCCGGCCCGAGTAGGCATTGTGTCATTTAGGCACAGGGGTTTACTTTTCCTCCCCCGTACGTATACTCCAATTGGAGTACCAAGAAATACCCAGAATTGATGAGACATAATACCCCAAATAGGACTATGATCGGCACAGGTAGTCTAAAAGTACTGTACGGTCTAGGACAAAGGTCATGGTGGTCGTAGTCGGGGGTTGCCGACCGGCTGTTCAGTGTCTCGGTACTGTCTGCGCGTTTTAGGGGTCTGTGGTGAGGTGGCGTCGTGATGCTTCGATCTCATTCTCCGCTTAGTGTCGAAGCTCCTGAGCGATCCCTCGCCTCCGTTATCAACACGGACCCGCTGTCGTCTGCCGGATCAGACAACAGCTCGGGTTTTGCCGCTCTGGTGGCATCGATGCTGCGATGCCGTCGCTGCTCAGTCTTGCTGACTGACAGCGAAGGGAACCTGGTTGTGGAGGACGCGGTCGGTTTGCCTGCCTCCGCCCGGGGGATTCGGATCCCGATGGGGCGGGGCATTGCCGGACGAGTCGCCGCGGGTGGGGAACCGCTCGTGGTCAGCACCGGCTCCGAGTCTCCACCGGACTGCGCGCCAGCCGGGGCCTATGGCACGGATTCG
>DASQCG010000508.1:0-8725 GCA_035634825.1 Thermomicrobiales bacterium
TGATTCTCGGCGTCGCTATCGGGGGGCGCGTCGAGCGATCGCGCTCGGCCGACCATGGGAACGAGCTCCGGCTGGCGGGTCCCGTGCAGGGGCCCGAGACCCTTGATCCGGCCCAGATGCGGGATCTCTCAACGGTCACCCTCTTGCGGCAGATCTACCGCGGTCTGATCTATTACGACGACAATTTGAGCCCCGTACCGGAACTGGCTCAATCGTATGACGTCTCAGCCGATGGTCTGACATACAGCTTCGTCGTGAGAGAGGGTGCCACGTTCCAGGATGGCAGCCCGATCACGGCGGACGACGTGGCCTTCTCATTGTCGCGAGCGGTGAATCCAGCCACGGTAGAAGGTAATGCGTCGTTACTCGCGGGCCCGACGTTCCTTTCCGATATCGCCGGATTTGCCGATGTCATGAACGGCCAGGCAAGCACGCTGAGCGGTATTGATGTGAAATCAGAGAGCGAGCTTTCGATCTCTCTGACGGCGCCCAGCGCCACATTCCTGACCCGGTTGGCGGCCGTCCCCGCCGCAATCGTCAGTCGCGCGCAGGTCGAGTCTGATTCGACCTGGTGGGCCCGACCAATCGGCTCCGGGCCGTACAAGGTTGACACGTGGGATCCCGGAAACGAGATCAACCTGACGAGCTACGACAACTTTGTCCTCGGCCAGCCCAAGATCAAAGATATCAACGTGCGCCTTGGTTCCCGATCGATCCAGTCGTTCAACCTTTACCAGGCCGATCAGATCGATGTGGATTCCGTCTCCCTCTATGACGTCGACAGGGTGGCTGATCCGAACGGTGACTTTACCGACCAACTCGTCCGCACGCCCCAGTTTGCCTTCGGCTACATCGCGCTGCGGACCGATATCGCGCCGCTCGACGATCCAAAGATCCGGGAAGCGCTCCAGCTCGCCTTTCCCCGGGTCAACATGGCTACGATCACGTTCAATGGACAGGTCGACCCGGCGTACGGCGTGATCCCGGATGGAATGCTCGGGCGCAACTGGAAGCACATTCTGCCTGACACGGATATTAATGCTGCCAAGGCGGCCATCCAGGCGTCGACCTATGGATCTGCCGACAAGGTTCCACCCATCCGGCTCTACACCTCGGGGGCGTTGGCTTCGGAAGTCTTGCGGGACGTGGCCCAAAACGAGCTCGGCCTGAAGATCGAAGTATTAGATCTCGAGTGGTATGACTTCCTGAATCGTCTCGATTCGAAGCAGGTCCCGGCTTTCGAGCTCTACTGGGCTGCCGATTACCCGGACCCGGAAGCAATCCTGCGGCCGCTGTGGGAAACCGGATGGCCCGGGAACTACACCGAGTACTCGAATCCGAAGGTCGACGAGTTGCTAACCCAGGCTGCGGGAGAAACCGACCCGGACGCCCGCGCCACTCTCTATGCCCGGGCTGAGCAATTGATCCTGGCTGACAATGTGGTGATCCCGGCCTACATGGACGTCCAATACACCGTCATAAAGCCGTATGTTCACAATCTGACCGTCACGCCGATCGGGATCCTGCGTCTCGAAGTTGCCACCATCGACCAATGACATCTCACGATGACGCCGGGGATTCGACATTCGCCCCCCGGCCTTTGCATCCAGATGATGTTGACCGGCTTCGCTTGGGCTGGTGGTCCCGGCTTGGGGTAAATGAGGTTCGACGTCTCGTGACGCAGTGGCCCGGCAATTCGCTTTGGTTTCCGGAGACGCACGAGTACGTGCTCGTTGGCCCGTGGCGCCATCGCGCGGATGTCATGCACGTGCTTGATCTTGTGGCCGTCCGCCATCCGGTCGAGTTGATGCGAGCGGGAATCCAACAAGCACAGGAAGCCGGAAGCCGTCTCTTTCTTGCCGTGGAAATGGCCGAGCGCAGGCAGGACACGTTCTACGACCGGGTAGGGCTCGAGTTGCTCGAGGTCGTCATCTCGTACGAGCTGCCCGCGCGACCGGGCCGGAACGATCTTCCTCCAGGTATCGACATTAGCCGTGTGGATTCCCTGTCGGAATCAGAATTGAATTCCTTGACGACTGTGGATTGGAACTCGTTTCCGTGGTTATGGCGAAACTCGGTCGAGGAATTCAAGGAGTATTTCAGCCAGACCGGAGTCGAGATCTTCATGATGCGAGCCGAAGGGGGTCCGATCGGTTACCTCGGGCTGACAGTCTTTCCCGGTTGGGGACATGTCGATCGATTGGCGATTGTCCGTAGCGAACAGGGCAAGGGTTTCGGGCGAATGCTGACCGAGTTCGCGATCAATCGGCTCGTCTCTCTCGGCGCGGTTCGGATCGGGTTGAGCACGCAGCAGCGCAATGATCGTTCGCAAGCTCTTTACTCGGGGCTCGGCTTCCGGCGACAGGTCTCGGGAGACTACCGGATTTACGGCCGGGCACTTTGGCAGAATGACGCGGTTGACAATCTCGTGATGGGTGGTATCTGAATGAGCAGCAGTTTCGGCAAGATATTCCGGTTGACGACGTGGGGCGAGTCGCATGGCCCTGCCCTCGGAGTCGTGATTGAAGGCTGTCCGGCCGGCATCCCCCTGACCGTGGAAGAGATCCAGTTCCAGCTCGATCGCCGCCGCACCGGTCAGAGTAAGGTCACCACACCGCGTGGGGAAAAGGACGCGGCAGAGATCCTCTCCGGCGTCTTCGAGGGGGTCACGACCGGCGCGCCGATCTCGATCATCACCTACAACAAGGACGCGGATTCCTCGAAGTATGAGAATCTGCGGAATGTTTTCCGGCCCGGTCATGCGGACTACACCTACTGGGCGAAATACGGCCACCGGGATCACCGGGGCGGCGGTCGTTCATCGGCGCGGGAGACGTGGGGTCGCGTTGCGGCCGGCGCGGTCGCACGCAAAATCCTCGGCCACTACGGCTGCGAGGTCTTCGGCTTCGTGCGCGAGATCGGCGGGATCGCGATGGAGACGTTTGACCGCGACCAGATCGAGCAGAACATCGTCCGCTGCCCTGACCCGGTAGCCGCCGAAAAGATGATTAATGCGATCTTGCAGGCGAAGGAAGAGCATGACAGCCTTGGCGGCATCATCGAGATCCACGCGGTCAATCCGCCGGTCGGTCTGGGTGAACCGACGTTCGACAAGCTCGATGGGCTGATCGGCCAGGCGATGCTCAGCATCCCGGCGGTCAAGGCGGTCGAGATCGGCGAGGGCTTCGCGGTCACGCGGTCGCGCGGGTCCCAAACAAACGACACATTCCAGGTTGTCGACGGTCATGTTCGCACTCGCACCAACAACGCGGGTGGGACGCTTGGTGGTATCTCGACAGGCGAAGAGATCATCGTCCGGATCGCGGTTAAGCCGACCAGCTCAGTCGCGCAGGTCCAGCAGACGGTGACCACCGACCTCGAGCCGACCGAGATCATCGTCGAGGGTCGGCACGATCCGTCGGTTGCCCCGCGTGCGGTTCCGGTAGCCGAGGCGATGCTGGCGAATCTGTTGGCCGATCTCGTGTTGCGGAACCGGGCGGCCCGAATCGAGTTCTGCGATTAACTGCTCCGGGTCTTCTCGGCGGTCACAATCAGGCGTGGACTAGAGTCGGTAAACGAGTCCAGCTCATAAGCGCCGTAGAACTTGGGCTCGACGAACCCGGCGAGCTCCAGCATGAGAAACAGCTCCGCAGGATAGAGATACCGCAAATCGAATGAGGTATTGATTCGGCTCAGTCGCCCGACTTCCGCCACGATGTCGTACCAGACATGGGTCTGGACAATCTGGTCGGCGCGATTGATAACCCGTGCGCTGAACTTGCTGACTGACTTGCCCTGAGGCGAGTCGCTCCAGCTCCCTTCATGCACGACCTGGTGATCGACGAAATCGAGCGCGCCAGAAAGCGGATTCGGTAAATCGACGAAGAGCTGGCCGCGCGGGTCGAGAACGCGGAAGGCTTCTGCCAATACTTCTCGTTGCTTGTCGAGGGTTGACGCGTGCATGAGCGTGTTGAGCGCAAGCACGACGACGCCGAACCTGTCATCTGGGAGTCCGGTGGCATCCATATCGGCTTCGACGAGGTTGATGCTCGGATATCCCTCCAGCCTTGTGCGGGCGCGATCCAGCATTTGGGGCGAGTCGTCCACACCAGTCAGCCGCATGTTCAGATCGGTCAGGTGCGCGAGCACCCGACCAGTTCCGCAGCCCAGCTCAAGCACAGGGTCGCCGACGGTCTCCACGATGTAGCGGATGAGATCGAGGTCATCCCCGAACCGGTCATGCTCAAGATCGTAGAGCGCGGCGATCTCGGCGTACGGATGGGCGCCCTGGTGCGATTGACTCAATTCCGGGGCCTCTCTATAGTCACCAAATGCGAAAGTCGACCAGCACTGCAACCCGGGAAGAACGAAGAGCGGACCGAGTGGTCACGTCTAATCGGCGTGCTACGCATGATTATTTCATCGACGACACGATCGAGGCGGGCATCGCACTGCAGGGGACCGAGATCAAGTCGATCCGTGAGGGGAAGGTCTCGATCTCTGAGGCGTATGCCCGCATCAACGACGGCGAGCTCTGGCTGATCGGGGCGACGATTTCTCCCTATACCCACGGCAGCTACACGAACCACGATCCAGACCGACCTCGCAAACTGCTCGTTCACAAGCAGCAGATCCGGCAAATCCGCGCGGACCTCGAGCAGAAGGGGAAGACGCTTATCCCGCTGCGAGTCCGACTCAAGAATGGTAAGGCCAAGGTCGACATCGGGGTCGCTCGGGGCAAGAAGCTGTATGACAAGCGCCAGAGTGCATCCGAGCGGGACGCGAAGCGAGAAATCGAGCGGGAGCTGAGCAGCCGGCGATAGAAATCTCGCGCAGCCGCTTGCGTTTAGTGATGATTTGACGTAAAATTACGTTTGCAACTTGGGGATGTTTGGTTTCGACAGGGTTAGGAGTTAGAAAGCTGCGTGCCGAGGCGCCCATGGCCTCGTAAAAATGGGCAGAAATGTAAGTGGCAACAGCCAGCTTGCAATGGCCGCTTAAGTCAAACAGACCTCTAAGTAGCCCGTCTGCCTGAACCCCACCCGGTCGGGTTCAGATCCAGGCGTCACCAAGACCAGGGTGCGGTCGAGTAGTCCGCCGGTACTCATCGACTTAAGACCAACCGGATTACCAGCTCGCTCAGTTGCTCGTCATTGGGTGATCTGGGAAATCAAAAGACGAGACACGCACGTAGCATGCTTTCGACGAATTTCTTTGGACGGGGGTTCGACTCCCCCCATCTCCACCAGGCGCAATGGTCGGACGATCAACGTCCGGCCATTTTCTTTGCCCGCTCCACCTCTTCCGGGGTGACGATGTACGCGGCGACCGGCTCCTCCGGCCCGGAAAGATGCCGAGTCACGACGACCGCGACCCGTTCCGGATCCATGCAGCCGTACGTGGTCGGCCCCGGGTAGACATTGACCGACGGACCAAGCTCGCAGCGCGCCCGGCATGAGGTTGCGAGCAACTCAACTGTTCCGGTCAGGTTGTGCGCGCGAATCTGGTCCTGGAAGGCCCGGAAGACCGCCTCCGCCCCGTTCGGGGTGCAGTTTTTGCCGAAGCAGACGTGAACCCGATAGCGATATTCCGGCGCGAGCTCGGCCAGCCAGTCAGGCGGTGACTCGCTCAGAGCTGGTCGCGATCGCGCTTCGTATGAGCTCATAGTCGTCATTTCCGATTTCGTGGACATTGCCCTGGAACGCCAGCGTCCAGTTCTCGGCTGGCCACTTGGTTGCATAGACCATTTGGCGGGCAATTGGTTCGGCCGGTACGTAGGCATTCGCATCCAGGATCAGGTCGGGCTCGATCTTGACCCGGAATGGGTAATCCTCCGACTCCTTCTTCGGGTCGCCGCTGCTCCAGATTCGCTCGTGACTCTCGAAATACTCCGAGGTAATCGTCGCGATTCCGGCGAAGGACTTCAAGCCGGTCAAGTAATAGATGATCCTGTCACCCGGTCGCATCCGCTCCGCCTTTTTGCGATGGCGGGACTTGATGCCCTGAACAGTGAAACCGTGCTCTTTCGTCTTCGCGAAATTGTCAGGCGAGCCGACAATGATCCAGTAGGTTGGCGTTTCCAATGGGCGTCTCCCAGGCAAAAACGTTGCTTCCATATTCACCGAGTATGGCACGGAATCAGGGACTGAATTGCGGTCCTGCGTCTCCGTTGCGATACTTGCGGGTACGGAGATGGTTTCTATGAACGCCAATGCCCAGTTGATTGCCGACCTCGAGCGCGTGGTTGGAGCGGACTCCGTTTTCCATAGTCCCTCTGATCTGCTTGTCTACGAGTACGACGGCTCGGTGGAGGGCGCGGTCGACTTGGCGCGGCCGGTCGCAGTCGTTCTTCCGCGCACGGTAGAGCAGGTTGCAGAAATCGTCAGGATCGGGAAGCGCTCGGGTCTGCCGATCATCCCGCGCGGTGCCGGGACCGGACTCTCCGGTGGGGCGGTTGCGCAGAGTGGCGGGATCATCGTCGCCCTGACCCGCATGGACCAGATTCTCTCGGTGGACTACGAAAACGAGATTGCGCTCGTCGAGCCGGGCGTCATCAACCTCGAGTTGTCGGACTTTACCGGCCAGCGCGGTTATTTCTTCGCCCCTGATCCCTCGAGCCAGCGCGCCTGCACGATCGGCGGGAATGTCGCCGAGAACTCGGGCGGTCCGCATTGCCTCAAATACGGCGTCACTACGAACCACGTTCTCGGACTCGAGTTCGTAACTGCCGACGGCGATGTAAAGTGGGTCCAGAACGGCCAGGCGGGGTACGACCTCACGGCCGCTCTGGTCGGATCAGAGGGGATGCTCGGGATCGTGACCAAGGCACGTGTCAAGATCACGCCGGCGCCTGAGCAGGTTTCGGTCATCCTCGCCGCCTTCCCGGACATCGAGGCAGCCTCGCAGGCGGTTACCGCGATCATCAGCGCCGGAATCGTGCCGGCAGCGCTCGAGATGATGGACGCCCTAACCATCCAGGCAGTCGAGCCGGCCTTCCACGCTGGCTATCCGATGGATGCCGGCGCCGTGCTCCTGATCGAGATCGACGGCCGGCCGGAAGATGTCCAGGAGACGCAGACAGAGATTGAATCGATTTGTCGCCAGGCGCAGGCGATGCAGGTTCGCTCGGCAACAAGCAAGGTTGAGCGCGACCTGCTCTGGAAGGGCCGCAAGATGGCAATCGCCGCCATGGGTCGACTCGCGCCGAATTACTACCTGCATGACACGGTGGTGCCGCGGACGCGACTGCCTGAGACCATGAAGCGGGTTTACGAGATTGCGGATGACTTCTCGTTGCCGATCGCGAACATGTTCCACGCGGGAGATGGCAACCTGCACCCCTTGATGCTCTTCGATCGACATAACAAGAGCGAGGTCGAGCGAGTCCTCGAGGCCAGCAAACACCTGATCACCTACTGCGTCGAAATTGGCGGAGCGCTGACCGGCGAGCACGGGATCGGTACCGAGAAGCGCGGCTACATGAGGCTGGTCTACGACGAGAACGACCTTGCCGCGATGGCCGGAGTCAAGCAGACCTTCGATCCTGCGGCCATGTTCAACCCGGAAAAGATCTTTCCAAGCGGCTACGTCTGCGGCGAGGTGCGGGCGTTGCGAGCGCAGGCGATTGCCCAGAAGCACGGGATCTACCCGATGTGAGCACGCCTGAGGTGCCGGTGATACCGGGCAGCACACCGTCTGTCGAGTCACTCCGCGACGTGCGGGAGCCGTCGTCGCCCCAGGAGTTGGCGGATGTGCTTCGCGTGGCGGCCGACGAAGGTCGTGCCGTCGTCCCCGTCGGGGGCGGTGGCGCGCTTGCCGTCGGCAATCTGACGGCCGACGACGCCATCCCGGTGAGCACGCGCAACCTTTCGCGGGTCATCGACTACCAGCCAACCGATATGACACTTTCAGTGCAGTCTGGAGCATCACTGGCCAAGATCCGATCGGTTCTCGGCGAACACGGCCAGATGCTGCCGATCGAGGCCGCGATACCAACTACCGCGACGATTGGCGGTCTCCTTGCGACCGCGTTGACCGGCCCACGAAGGTACGGTGGCGGGTCGCTGCGGGACGTGATCATCGGGATCACCGTGGCGTATCCCGATGGGACGGTCGGCAAGGCCGGTGGCCTCGTCGTCAAGAACGTCTCGGGCTTCGACATGATGCGCATCCACCATGGCGCGCTCGGCACACTCGGGGTAATCACGTCCGCCAACTTCAAGGTGCTGCCCATACCGCGATCGGAATTCTCGGTGCTTCACCCGCTCAAGCGCCTGGCAGACCTCGGCGATCTGCTTCCTCGATTGCGAGCGCCAAGTCTGCGCCCTGTTTCGCTGGTCATACGTCGTGAACTGAATCAGTGGCTCCTTGCAGCGCGGTTCGAGGGCCGACCGTCAGGGCTCGACGCCGTAGCAGCGGCGATCGGTGGGTTCCTGGATCTCTCCGGCAAGGTGGACGATGCTGATTCATCGGACTACTGGCAGTTATTCATGGATGGTCGCGCCTTTTTGGACCCTGGCGAAGTGAGACTCCAGATCCGGGCGATGCCAACCGAATCGGTCGCCTTGGCCGAGCGTGCGCTCGAAATTGCTGATCAGACCGGCGCAAAGGTTTCGCGAATCGAAGTTGAGCCGGGCGTTGGACTCGTAACGATTTCGTGGGCACATGATGAGGATGTCAGTGCGTTGACGATCAGCGCTATCAGGGAGACATTGCCCGAGGCGAC
>DASQCG010000509.1:0-4372 GCA_035634825.1 Thermomicrobiales bacterium
ACGTACAGATGTTCTAGTCGTGCTCAATCCAATCGTGGGGACCATGAACCGGTCGCTGCCTGCTCCTTGGGATGGATCCGAACCAGAAGCACTGGAACTGCGGACCGCCGGACGACGTCCTCTGCCACGCTGCCCAGGAACCAACGGGCCACTCCGCCGCGTCCGTGAGTCGTCATCACGATGACGTCGCCGGGCTGGGGATCAGCCAGGATCGCCCGGTCGACCGAGCCCCGGCGTACCTCAGACGAGACCTCGAAGCCATCGGCCGCCAGCGTGCTCCGGACGCTCTCAAGATACTGCTGCGCCCGGTCGGTCTCCTCTTTCACGACCTGATCGAGCGCTTCCTGCTGCAGTGCCCATGACGACAACCCCTTGCTCTCGAGGTATGGGTATCCCACCACGCTCACGAGGAGCAATGGAGCATTGGACGCCCGGGCCAACTGGGTCGCGTTCGGGAGCGCTTGCTCAGCAAGCTCCGAACCATCCAGCGGAACGATCACTCTCTTGTACACAGCTCTTCTCCTCCGGTCGCCAACTCACGCAGATCTCTGCCCCGAAGATAGCCGCAACTCAATCCCGGCATGATGGCGACACCTGGAGTAGACGTGACAATTACGTGACTGACGTCTGGTTGGCGGACTCTGACGCTCCACGGGCGTCGCCCGCGAATCGCTCGTTCATGTGCGGATTGTGCAGGTGAACCGGCTCCTCCACCGGTTTGCCGCGCACCCGCAGGTTGAGCGCCTCGACCAGAACCGAGAAGCCCATCGCAAAGTAGATGTACCCCTTGGGGATGTGCTGGTCGAACGATTCCGCCACCAGCGACATGCCGATCAACAGCAAGAAACTGAGGGCGAGAATTTTGACCGTGGGGTGCTGGTCCACGAAATGACTGATCGGGCCCGACGCGACCAGCATGATCGCCACCGAGATGACCACGGCGGCCACCATCACCTCAATATGCTTGGCCATCCCGACCGCGGTGATGACGGAATCGAGCGAGAAGACGATGTCCAGCAACATGATCTGGACGATCACTGACGCGAACGACGTGGCCGCTCGGGTTGTCCCATGCACCTCGTCGCCCTCGAGCTTCTCGTGTATTTCGAAGGTGCTCTTCCCGAGCAGGAACAGGCCGCCGATCAGGAGAATGAGGTCGCGCCCCGAAATCTCCTGATCGAGCACGGTAAAGATCGGCTCGGTCAGGCCGATGACCCAGTTCAGCGAGAAGAGCAATGCGATCCGGGTGAGCATGGCCATGGCCAGCCCGAGCGTCCGCGCCCGGTCCCGCTGATTGACCGGCAACTTGCCGGCGAGGATCGAGATAAAGATGATGTTGTCGATGCCGAGGACGATTTCGAGCGCGGTCAGCGTTAGTAACGCGGTCCAAATCTCGGGGTTCGATATCCAGTCCAACCTGCGTTCCTTCTCCGATGGTCGTTTGACGGCCAGGGAGCGCTCGCGCTCTGCCCGGGACTGCGTCACGGCGCAGTGGCAGGTATTTTACGGGCATGATTCGCCCCGCAGTAAATCTCGGCGACCGGTGCGGCGCGACGTAAACTTGGACGGCTTGCGACAAGATCGAATCAGATTCCGGTCAGGATTACCAAGGTCGTGCGCACAATCGGATCCCGGCGAGACTCGCATTCCCCGCATGTCCCAATTTCTGGCAGGCTCCGTACTGGATTGGCAATCGCCGTCCTGATCATCGCGTCCCTTTGGCGACTCTGGCCTGCGGTCGACACCACGCCGTTTCACCGGGATGAAGCGCGCTGGATCGGCAACTCCGTAGTGCTCCGGGAATGGCGCCACCCGCTCAGCATCCGATGGCAGGACGAAGGGTATCGCAACGTCTACGGTACGCTCGACGAGGTGAACCGGCGGCGATCGCAGCCACCGCTGGCCATGTATGTCTTCGGCCTCGGGCTGATCGCGCAAGGCGAGCGCCTGCCCACTACCGGCTACTGGATCATGAGCCAGGACACCGAGTGGAATGCCGCGCACGGCAATATGCCTTCGGCGGGCGAGCTCCGGGCAGCCCGGCGCACGAACGTCGTCATCGCAATCTTGACCGTCCTGGGGCTCTTCATCATCGGCATGCGGCTGACAAATCGAGTTGGTGGACTCGTGGCCGGTCTGGGCTATGCGATGCATCCGCTCGTCCTCGACACTTCGACGAGAGCGTGGTCGGACCCGCTGGTCGTGCTCTGTGTCGTTGCTTCGGCTGTTGCTGCAATCCGATTCGGGGATCGACCAACGTTTGGCCGCGCCGCAGTTGTCGGAGTCTGCCTGGGCTTGGGCGCGGCGGCCAAGCTGAGCCCGCTGATCCTCGCACTCGCGCTCGGTGCGTGCGGGATTGCACCGATCGTCTGGGGAGTGCTGCGGCGCAAGAGGATGGCAGTTCGTTCCGGGCTCGCGCTCGTATGTGTACCGGTCGTGGCCGCCTTGACGTTTCTCGCCTCATATCCATATCTCTGGACCGACCCGATCACGCACACCCGCCGGATGTTCGCGTTCCGCTCCCTCAGCTTCGAACTCCAGGCACTCGTGTCGCCACATGCGCGAGTCGCCGGGCTTGGCGACGCCACCCGCCGGTTCGGGGTGCAACTGGCCGAACGCGAGAGCATCGGCGGACTCCTGCTCACCAAATTCGACCTGAATCCGGCGTGGAGCTGGTTGCGGGAAATCGACCTCGTCCTCGCCGCGCTCGGCTGGGTGCTGCTTACAGCGGTGCTCTTTCGCCGGGACTTCGAACCCGGCTTGACCATGCCCGTGCTCGTGATCGGTGGGCAAACGGCCTTGATCGCCGCCACGTTCCGGCTGGACTACGCGCGGTACATGCTACCGCTCTTGCCGGTCATTACAATCGGTATCGGAATCGTCGGCGGACTGGCGTGGTCGTTCGTGACAAGTCATGCGCACGTTGTGATGATGGAGAGTCGCGCCTCCAACGCTATGTCAGAAACCGCGACCTGATGAGCAGCGGTCGTGACGATTCGAATCGTGTTCGGGTTGAAGTCCGCGTCGAATGGAGAATGCCTTGCTTCGCACCCGATTCACTGATCTGATCGGCATCAGCCATCCCATCGTGTCCGCGCCAATGGCGAGCAGCGCGAACGCCGAGCTCGTTGCCGCTGTCTCCGCTGCCCGCGGATTCGGCCTGATTGGCGCGTCGAAGAGCGCAGATGATCCGGCCCGCCCTGCCTGGTTGCGGGAACAGATCCGGCAGACCCGATCTATGACAGGCGAACCGTTCGGCGTGGGCCTGGCGCTCAATTTCCCGCAACTCGACGAGTTGCTCGAGGTCGCACTCGAGGAGCGGGTTGCAGCCGTGGCAATCTCATTTGGCGACGTCGTCCCCTATGTCGACCGCGTGCACGCTGCGGAAACGAAGATCCTGACGCAGGTACAGACCGTCTCCGAAGCGAAACGCCTCGCCGGGGCCGGGGTCGATGTGCTCATTGCCCAGGGTGTGGAGGGCGGCGGCCACATAGGCGAAATCGGCATCATGTCGCTCCTTCCGGCAGTGCTGGACGCGGTCGATATCCCTGTTCTCGCTGCCGGTGGGATTGCCGACGGGCGTGGGCTGGCCGCGACATTGCTGATGGGCGGAGACGGTGTCTTGATGGGCACACGATTCGTAGCCAGTGCCGAATCTGCCTCCGGCCAATGGCACAAGGACGCGATCATCTCCGCGAGCACGGATGACACCGTGCGAACTCTCTGCTACGACCTCGCCCGGAATGTGCCATTTCCGGACGGGATTGCCGCTCGCGTGATTCGCAATAAGTTCACCAAACAGTGGCACGGCCAGGAGGCGGAGATCATCGCTCGCCGCGACGAGCTCGACGCCGAATTTGCCGCCGCAATCGGATCAGGCACGCCCGAGTTGAGTGCAATGTGGGCCGGCAGCGCCAGTGGCTTGATCCATGCCGTTGAGCCGGCCGGCGAAATTGTCAGACAGATTGCTACGGAAGCCGAGCAACTCTTGCGACGGAGACCAGCTGACGTCTGCCGCTAGTTTCCGTTATGGCCCGGTCGCATCGATTCCGCTCCCGGGCGAGCTGTCCGGGACGGCCGACTCGATGACCGGGGGATTCGACTCTTCGGTGGGTGCTTCGAACACTTCGGTGGGCGTCACGACCACCTCGGTCGGCTCGTCCACCACCGGCGCGATCGTCGGGGCGTCCACCGGTGTCGGGGTATCTACCGGCACGTTCGTGGCGGTTGCCGTCGCCACTACCAGCGGACCGGGATCCTCGGTCGTGTCGAAGTAGCCAGCCGCATACGCCGCGCCGAGGGCAGCTGCTGCTGCGATCAGCAACACCAGGAATAAGAGCGGCCAGGGTGAGGATCTTCGGACCGGACGTGG
>DASQCG010000510.1:0-9858 GCA_035634825.1 Thermomicrobiales bacterium
CCCAACCGGGCGCGGTGGTTCACCTGACCATGCTTGATTGTTTGCTGACGAATCAGCTTGCCGGCGGCATCATCGGGTGGAAGAGGAACACCGACACGTTGGAGCCGCCATTCGGATCCATGTCAATCCTGGCCACGCCGAAATAGCCGGAGTTGTTGAGCGTCGCCAATTCGATGACCACGCCGGTGACCGACGAGCATGCTGCGGCGGCGCACTTCGGAATGTTGCCGCAAGCGATGTAGTTCTGGATGTTCTCCGCACTCTCATGCGCGTTGATGGCAAAGCCGCCGGTTACCAGATCGCTGAGGTTGGCATCGATGTGGGTGAAGCTGAACAGGACCGGCGTCGCCTCGGTCACGCTGATGCCTGGCGCCGGAGTCGCCATCGAGCCCGCTTCGGGGGTGGCCGCCGGACCAAACGAGAACGAGTTCGTGACGTTGTACGTCTGAATGTCGGTGAGTGGATAGACGACGTCGCCGAGCGTATCGCAGGTCCCATTGTGGATGTGGACCGGATGGGGTGGCTCGGGTCCGGCGGCCGGCGTGGCATCCTGTGCGAACGCCGACGCGGTGCCAAGCGCAAGCATGGCCACGACGACCAGCAGCGCGGTCCAAATCGATAAGCGAATTCGCGTGAGCTTCATTTCGACCCCTTTCAGGAGTAGTTCGATTGCCAGGCGATAAAGAGCAGGCGAAACGGAACTGAACCTGAAGATTGTGTCGGCACTTTCCGAATCCCCCTCAATCGGAAGGGCATTGCACCACCGCAGCGAAATAACGTATTGCTGTTCAATCGGTGGAAAACGCAAAGAACGCGGCGCATCAACTTTGTAATTAACAGTCCGCACAGACATTTAGCAAGGTCCACCAGGGGTGCATATTTGATGTACCGACCACACTTGACGCTGCGGTCGCCAGCATGCGCTACCGATTTGTTGCCTGCACGTGAATTCTCGGAGCCGCCTGATTTACTCGCGGCCGCGCAAGGCATCCCGGACGCGGTCTGACGCCTCAGTTGCGTCTCGCCGAATCTGGTCGGCTCGTCGCATAAGGTCGGCGGATAGCTCAATGTCCTTGATGGATTTGGCGTTGACCGCGACGAAGATGAGCGCGCCGTCAATGCACGCTCCTAACAAGGATCGCGCGACGTCGATGTCGGAGAGAGCATGCCTCGTGCCGTGTTCGGCCGCGAGCGAGGCAAGGGCGAGAGCTTCCAACGCGCGGCGCGCGGTCAGGAGGGGAGTTTCGGCGGCAGTGTGCAAAGATGCCTGCAGCGCCAGAGACCGCGCCTGTTTCTCGTCCGGAGTCGACTTGGGCAGGGCCGCCGCGGCCCGGTAGCGCGCGAAGCATTCCTCGTCCTGCCGGGCCGATTCGGATAGTTCGTTGACGAGCATGTCCAGCCGGTCGGCTGTCGGGGCTAGTTGATGCGTGGATGAATCATCTGCCGAGGCGAGGGTCAGGCGACAGACCATTGCGGCGAGGGATGCACCCATCGCCCCGGCGTAGGCGGCGGCGCTGCCACCGCCAGGGGTAGGAGAGCCGGATCGCAACGCTCCCAGGTACTCATGAAGTGTCCGATTGTCCGGCGAACTCGTTTCCATGCGGCCATGGTATCGGAGCCGACGGGATTACGCTTCCTCCTCGAAGCGAAGCAGATCGCCAGGCTGAACGTCAGTCCTGGCCGCCGAGCCCGGGTTCATCTCGATCACGCCGGCGGCGTTCGTGAAGTCCCATCGCCACGGCTTCATGGCTGGCCGAACCTTGGTGACGCGGTTTGCCTTGTCGAAGTAGATCAGGTCGATCGGGAAGCGCATGAAGTTTGTGTGGATGCCACGCGCCGGGCGAAAGACGAGGCCATAGCCATCGGGAATCGACTTGCGGAACATCAGTCCCTTGAAGCTGCCCCAGAGCCCCGTCGCATCCTCGATATCCTCGCCCACGATGTGTCCAGTGCGCTCGTTACGAACGATTGATCGCTTGCCTGTGCTCACCCGGTCTCCCCATCCCTGCATCCCAGTTCGCTGCCATAACCCTATCGGCTGATGGCGAGCAGGACAATACCCCGTGGGTATCGGATCGGGGTCAGCGTTTGGCGGGTTGAGCTGCGATCGCGCCTAGCTCAGCCAGGAAGCGATCTTCGTCATGGAATTCGATACGGTATTGCCGCTCGTCGTTCGAAGGAGCGGCCGGGATGACGATCGAGATCCAGCCCTCTTCGGCTCCGCGGAAAATCAGATCTGTCACCTGCGCCTCGAACCGGTTGTACGGTATCTGAGGCTGGAGCAGGCGGTAATACTCCTCGCCCTGCCCGTTGCGGGTCCAGATCAGCCGCACGATCTGGCGGTGTTTGGTGACGATTGGCGATGCGGCCAACTCATTCGCCATCAGGCCGCGCAGGATCGCGCTCATCTTGCCGGTCGGCTGCATGTGCGAGCCGCAAATCGGGCAGGTGCCATCCGGGCTTTCCTCGTGCCGGAAGCTTCGCCGGCACTGATCGCACCAGAGATATGTCTTGCTTGAATCGATCCGCTGCTTGCTCATCGACGCCTATCCCGGAAAAGAGAACGGCCCGGCGCGAATGTATTCGCCCGGGCCATTACTGGTCAAATGCGGTCCTAGTCGCGCAGACCCCGCTGCTCGTACCGCTCGGCGCCGCCGCCCTGGCCGCGGTTGACCGCGCCGGGGTGCTCGCCACCGGCCCGATCCGCCCAGACCTGGATGCGGTGCGTCAGGTAGATGCCGACAATGATCATCGCGACCGCGAGGAACACCTCGATCGTATCGGACAGTACGCCGTAGTTGGCGAGGTTGTTGACCCGGAAATCGCCGACGCTGCGAATGAAATCACCCATAATCCCGCCAGTCCTTACTTGACGATCAGCTTACCGACCATGCCGGCTTCAGCGTGGCCCGGGATCGCGCAATGGTATTCGTATTCACCGGGCGGCAAATTGACCTTGACCTCCGCACTGGCGCCACCGGCGACCTCACCTGTATCTACGACGTCCTTGATCGTAAAGGTGTGCGGCAGGACCCCCGAGTTCACGGCATGGATCGTGACGTCCGTGTTAGCCGGGATCGTGATCTCCGCCGGCTGGAACACCAGGGCGTCCTGCATGTCGACCTCGACCGGCCCGGACGGAGCAGCTGCCTGACCGCCACCAGCCGGGGCCGGGGTCGCCGCGCCTCCTGCGGCCGGTGCGGCTCCTGCGCCACCGGTGGCGCCTTCCTTGACGATCAACTTGCCGACCATGCCGGCCTCGGCATGACCCGGAATCGCGCAGTGGAAGTCATACTCGCCGGGCGGCAGGTTGATCTTGACCTCTTTGGTGGATCCGGGCGCGATCTCTCCCGTGTCCTCCACGTTGGCGATCGTGAAGGTATGCGGGAGCGCGCCCTTGTTGATCGCGTTGATGGTCACGTCAGTGTTGGCCGGGATCGTCAGCTCCGTCGGCTGGAAGGCGACGTCGACCATGTCGATCTCGAACGTCGTGCCACCACCCGCTGTAGGCGATGCTGCCCCGCCAGCGGGAGTCGCCGCGGTCGTCGGTTGTGCGGCTGGCGGAGGTGTCGGGTAGCCGCCGTTCTGCTGAATGGCCGTGTTGTAGACCTCGTTCCAGTCGACGTGCTGGATCATGATCACGAGCTCATTGATCTGGGAGTCGTTAAGGGGGCCGTTGTACTCTTGGCCGAAGGCCGGCATCATGACGGTACCGTTGGGCAATTTGAAGCCGGTATGGATTCTATTTCGGATGAAGTTGGCGCGACCTTCCAGTCCGCTGCCGAACTGCGGGTTGTTCGGATCCGACCATGGCTTACCGTCCGGATTCAATCCGGTCTGGTTCAGGGCTCTTGCCGACGTGTCGCCGCCGATGGGCGCTCCGATGCGTCCGGTGTTTCCCTCGCCTGGAGCAGTTCGTCCTTCGCCAGCCGGGCCGTGGCAGGCAATGCATTGGCTGAGGTAGGTCTGGGTGGCGCGCTCGACCGCATCGTGCTGCTGCGCCTCCGCCTGCGACTCAAGTCGATTCGGCTCGTCGGCCAGATACAGGATCAAGACCGACGCAAGTGCGACCAGCCCTAGCACTACGACTGTGGCGAGTCGTTGAACTGCCCCCACGTTAATCGCACTCCTACACGAATCGGCGAGCCGATGACACTAAACGGGCGTTGCCTGGGACGGCTGGTAATCCTGCCGCTGGTTGATGGCGCCGGTATCGACCAGCAGGTCGCCGGTTGCCGAATCAACGGTTGTCGTCATGTAGTCCATCGGACGCGGAGCAGGTCCGCCGGTTCGCACGCCCTCGTAGTTGTAGATCGAGCCGTGGCATGGGCAGTGGAATGCTTGCTCGGACGGGTTCCACGGCGGCACGGTGCAGCCCAGGTGCGGGCAGCGCCAGTAGAGCGCCATCACGCCGTCCTGCGTGTGGACGAGATAGAACTTGCCGGCCGAGTCGACATACGGCTGACCGTCTACCGGCGGAATCAGCGTTGCCGGGACGCGCAGGGTCTTGCCGAAAGCGCCGGTCTTGTTCGGCCAGAGAAACCGTAGCAGGCCGCCGGTCAGCAGCCCGATATTCAGCACCACACCGCCCAGCGCGGCATTGCGCACGAAGCTGCGGCGACCGAGCTTCTTCGGCACCGCGGCCGGGTCCTGCCGCTGGGCGCGCGTCAGATGGGCGAGCGCCCTGGCTCCCAGCACTCCCGCCACGGTGCGGACTACGGATGTCATCCTCGCGCTCCTTGGATCGTTTCACAAATCATTGGCATCATCCTAGTGATGAAGTGGCAGGTTCCACGGCCACGTCAGATCCTGGCCGTGTCCGCGGAACGACGTCCCGAAGATTGCCAGCACCCAGTATGCGGTGAAGAAGCCCGTGAACAGGGCAATGATCAACTCGCGCCGCGTCGGCTGGAAGATGGCCTTGACTGCCACGATCAGCATCGCGATCGAGATGACCATGACGATCGTCGGGTAGACAATCTTGCCGACAAATTCCGGGAACGAGACGTTGAACGTCCAGTGGATGATGCCGGAGCCTGCGAACGAGTCGCCGATGTGCGATTCAGTCCAGTTGATGATCTTGTTGCCGATGCCCCAACCGGATCGCTTGTCGCCGATTACCTCATCGGCAACGATGTAGATGGTCAGTACGGCGGTGGTCCAGATTGCCGAGAATCCGGCGATCTTGCGACCCTTGGCAGATGTGCCGAGGATGCCGACACCGAGCGGCGAGCGATCGAAGTAGGGAATCGCTGCCAGGCCAACCAGCGCCAGCGTCGGCACGATCACGCCGGCCAGGCCCGCGTCCATGTGGAGCAGTAGCTCCTGCAGGTTCAGGAAGTACCACGGCGCCTTCGACGGGTTCGGCGTGGCGTTGGTGTTGGCGTGCTCGGTCAGCGGCGCGCTCACGAAGATCGAGAGCAGCGTCAGCAGCGCGAGAAATACCGTGGCAGAGACCGCTTCGACGACGACCAGCGACGGCCAGACCATCACCTCGTCTTCGGCGAGGTCCGTCGGCCGGGCGAGGGCACGGCCGCGGACCAGCTCGAGCAGCTTTTGCCGCTTCGCCTCGTCAATTTGGGTTACGGGACCCGCACCCTTGGGCTCGTAGCTAATCTCAGCCATTTGTGCTCACCTCGATCTCTGCGATCAATCGACTACAGCGGGCCGGAGATACCGCCGTCCTTGCGGATCCGCCAAAAGTGGACGGCCATCAGGAAGGCAGCAGCCAGCGGCAGGAAGATGACGTGCAGCGTGTAGAAGCGAATCAACGTCGCCTGGCCGATCTGATAATCGCCGACAAGCATGAAGTTGACCTTCGGGCCGAGGATCGGGGCCGCGCCACCGATGTTCGTGCCGACCGTGATCGCCCACAGGGAGAGCTGGTCCCACGGCAGCAGGTAGCCGGAGAACGAGAGCAGGAATGTCGTGACCAGCAACAACACGCCGATCACCCAGTTGAACTCTCGTGGCGGCTTGTATGAGCCGGTGAAGAAGACCCGGGCCATGTGCAGGAAGACGGCGATAACCATGCCTTGCGCGGCCCAGCGGTGCATATTTCGCATCAGCGTGCCGAAGGTGACGCTCGAGCCGAGGTCCACCATGTTTTCATATGCCAGGTTGGTGGACGGCACGTAATAGAACATCAGGATGATGCCGGTCATCACCAGCACCAGGAACATGAAGAAGGAGAGACCACCCAGGCAGAAGGTGTAGGTCACCTTCGTGGCATATCGCTTGATCTTGACCGGGTGGATATGCAGGAAGACGTTGCTGGCAATGATCAGCGCCTGATTCCGCTGGGTGTCCGGGTAGCCATGTCGCACAACCGACCGCCACACCGACGAACTCGTAATGCGATCAGCGAGCGTTTGCTCTCGCCTCATGCTTGCTCCCTTTCTAACCCCGGTCGGAAACCGCGTTTTGTGACATACGTTGCTCGCAAGATTCGCGCTCTATCAGTGCGTACGGCCAACGTCTGAATTCCGCCGTATTCTACCGCCGACTTCGACAATTCAGTCAACCCGAATGCTGCATCGCTGCGCGCAAAAATAATCGCCGCAATCGGGTACCCCGGCGGCGATTTTACGACTCGTCAAGCAAAGCGCGAATGTGGGCGCGACAGGACTCGAACCTGTGACCTCACGGATGTGAACCGTGCGCTCTAACCAACTGAGCTACGCGCCCGCCCGCGCGGCACTGTACCACAGATAAATCCGCGTCCGGTTCCCCCGCGTAGACTGTTTCGGCGCCTCAGCCGACAACGGCGACACACTCGACCTCGACCAGCACACCCCGCGGCAGTTTTGCGACCTGAACGGTGCTGCGAGCCGGTTTGTGATCACCAAACCAGCGCCCGTAGATCGCGTTGAATGCCTGGAAATCGTTGAGGTCGACCAGGAAGCAGGTAGTCTTGACGACCTGGGACAGGGAGGAGCCGGCAGCCTGAAGAACCGCATCGAGATTCTTCATGACGCGCTCGGTCTGCGTCTCGATATCCTCGCCATCCACATCCATCGACGCCGGATCGAGCGGAATCTGCCCCGCAGTGAAGACGAAGTTGCCGACGACCTGGCCCTGCGAGTATGGGCCAATGGCGGCTGGGGCGGCGTCGGTCGCGACGATGGAGAGCGTGTTGGATCTCTGGTCGGTCACAGAGTGCATTCCTTTCAACAAGCGAATAAATTGGATGCGGCGCTTGCCTGGGGATGCGCCCACGCCACGCCAACGATTAGAATACAGGCCAGACTCCCCGTATGCGGGCAATTTCAGGAGACATAGGTGGTAGCAGCAGCACAGACTCGGTTTCGGCGCACCGGCCTCGTTCGTCAACAAGAGCATGAACGGCGCCTCGTCCGATTGAGCCACACGCTGAATGCCGTCGCCGGTCTTGGCGCGCTCGTGCTCGTCGCAACCGTGATCGGCCTGTCGCTGTACGCCCTTGGCCACCAGGGCCGCATTTACCAAGGCGTCTCTGTCGCCGGGGTCGACGTTTCGGGGATGACGGAGACTGAAGCCACCGATGCGGTGCAGCGCGACTATTCCATATATATGAATACGCCGCTGAACCTGACGTTCGAGGGGAAGACGTACGCGATCTCGCCCAACGAGCTGGGTATCCGGCTGGATGCGCAGGCCTCTGTCGATGCTGCCATGCAGTACGGCCGCGATGGTTCGCTCTGGAGCCGATCCCGCGCGTGGGCCGAGGGGTTGCTCTCAGGGAGCGACGTACCGGCCGTCCTGACCGCCGATAACTCCCGGGTTGACCAGGGGTTGCTCGCGCTGACCGACGTCGTCGCTCGTCCGGCGACCAACGCCTGGATCGACTTCTCGTCCGACAACGCCACGGTCGTCCCGGAGGTCCCCGGCGTTGGCTACAACTACGGGATGACCCGGGCCCTGGTCATGAACCGGGTTCAGATGCGCAGCTCGGCGCCGATCGTGATCGCCACGACTGTCGTGCAGCCGGACGTCACCGCACAGACCCTTACGTCGACACTTCCCTCCGCACAGACGGCCGTCTCCAGCGCGTTGCTCCTGAAGGGGATGAATGGGCAAAACTGGTCGATCGACGCTCAGCAGCTCAAGTCGATCGTCTCGGTCAGCTCGGATGGCACCGCCGTGACGGTCGACCGGGATGCAGTCCAGCGCCTGGTCAGCGGCATTGCCGAGTCGGTGAACCGGGATGCCACCGATGCGGTCCTGTTCGTCAACGGTGACGGCAAGTTGGAGATCGTACCGGGCGTGAACTCGCTCGCGGTCAACGTTGACAAGACGGTCGACGACATTTCATCGTCGCTGGTCGCCGGCACCCACGACGTCAACGTGACGATCGATCAAAAGCAGCCGGCGATTACCGACGAGCGCGCCAATGCCTCGCTCCAGATGATCACGAACACGCTGGCCAACGGTCTATCCGTTAAGTGGGACGGCGGCCAGAAGCAGATCACTCCGACCGATCTGCTGTCGGCACTCGTGATCAAGGCCACGCCGGATCAGGCGGATGCGTTTGGCTTCAGCCTCTCGCACGAGGTGTTGGCGGGGTACATCAAGGCCTTCGCGGGTGACATCGAGGTCGAGCCGCACGAACCGACATTCCGGCTCGTCAATGGCGAGATCAAGGCCGAGAAGAAGGGCCAGACCGGCGTGGTCATCAACTACGACTCTTCCGCCGAACGGATCGAAAAGGCCATCTTCTCGGGCTACGGCAGTTCGAACCTCAAGGTCGACGTCATCAAGCCAACGTTCTCGAACAAGGACGCCAGTGCGATCAAGCTCCCCGATGTCCTTGGTGAGGCAGCCACTCCATACAGCAATTCCAGCGAGGCCCGCAAGACGAACGTCGAGCGCGCGGTCGATCTGATGAACGGCT
This sequence comes from Thermomicrobiales bacterium, assembly GCA_035634825.1. Taxonomy (GTDB): domain Bacteria; phylum Chloroflexota; class Chloroflexia; order Thermomicrobiales; family UBA6265; genus DASQCG01. The sequence continues at coordinate 8,873 of DASQCG010000510.1, forward strand.
GGCTGATCGCGCCGGGCGAGGAGTTCTCCTACGTCGACCATATCGGCCAGGTGACCGAGGACAATGGCTTTGTGGTCGGCCTGGGCATCGTCGCCGACCCGAGCAACCCGGGCGCTGTCATGACGGCGCCGGTGGTCGGCGGTGGCATCTGCCAAGTCTCGACGACTATTTTCCAATCCGCCTTCTGGTCTGGGATGACCTTTACCGAGCGCCATCAGCACCCGTACTGGATTAACAGCTACGGCATCGGTGAGGGTGGCATGAAGGGGCTCGACGCGATGGTCAACATCGAAGATGAGCCGACCGACTGGGCGATCACGCTCGACATGAAGTTCGTCAACACGACCGATCACTGGATCGCGATCGAAATGACGGCCGATGGCGACAACGTCACCTCGCGAATCCTTGGCACGAATCCGGGCTGGACCATCGATGTCAGCGATCCGGAAATCTCGAATATCACAAAGCCGGACGAGACGCCGATTCGGCAAGACTCTCCCGAGGTTCCCTCCGGTGAAGAGCGACAGGTCGAGACGGCGCAGGACGGATTCGATGCGGACATCAACCGCGTTGTCAAGGATAAGAACGGGTCCGTTCTGGACTCCTACGATGTGGTCAGCAGTTACTCCGCGACCTCGAACCGCGTCCTGGTCGGCACCGGACAGTAAAGCCAGTCAATAGACGCTCAAATCGAACCGCTCGCTGCCCGAAAAGGTGGCGCGCGGTTTGTCACTTTGCTATACTTTGCTGCTGCAGATGACCGGTACGGTCAGCGAAAACTGTCGGGCAGATCTGCCTTGACGACCCGCTGAACAATGGGTATCATCTGCAGGCTCTCGACGAGAGGGCATCCGCTCGCGCCGAATGGCCGGGCCGCAGGACGCGTCCGTAACAGTTACGGACGTCCGAGCAAGGGAGTGCCGAACGCCGCGGGGAGCCGGGGTGGGGCGCGGAAGACGGAGTGAAGCCGATGGTTTGGGTCGGGG
>DASQCG010000511.1:0-4349 GCA_035634825.1 Thermomicrobiales bacterium
GGACGGGCAGGTCAAGTCAGCACTTTTTCGGACCGACGAAACGCAAAGCACGGAACCGACTCGCGTGCTCATTAGTGCCCTGGACATCGTCAGTGCCGCGTCGTCGTTTCAGAACGCACTGGAGCTATCCGTTGCACTGGGCGGACCGACCGACGCGCGCACTGCGCTGGTCGGTGCTCTGTTTGGCGGAAATCGCGGTAGTGCGGCGATCCCGCAGCATTTGATTGACGGACTTGAGGCGCGGATCTATGTCTCGTTGGCGGTGCCATGGTTCTATCGTACTGTGGCCCGAATGCGCGGCCGCGCAATTGAACTTCGCGCCGACTTCGGTCCACTTTGATTGACGGAGTGGTAGCCCTCACTATACTTTTGGAAGAACGCGCCCTGATGCCGGGGCGCGTTTCATGAGCCTGAGCTGTAATTTCTCCCGCATAGCATGATGAAGACGATGACCGATAAACGCGACTATTACGAAGTTCTTGGGGTAAGCCGAACCGCCTCAGCCGATGAGTTGAAGAAGGCGTATCGAAAGCTCGCTCGCCAATACCATCCGGATGTGAACCGCGGCGATTCATCGGCCGAGGAGCATTTCAAGGAAGTCAACGAGGCCTACGAAGTACTGTCCGATGCCGATCGCCGGGCTGCGTATGACCGGTTCGGCCATGCGGCGAATGGCATGGGTGGTGATCCGTTCGGCGGATTCGGCGGCTCTCCCTTTGGCGACCTGTTCGAGAGCTTTTTCGGCGGAGGCAGTTCACGGCGCAGGACCGGACCGACGCGCGGTCAGGACCTCACGATTTCAGTTTCGCTCACATTCGAAGAAGCAGTCTTCGGCGTCGACAAGGAAGTCGAGGTGCTTCGCCTCGAAACCTGCGAGTCGTGTCATGGCACGCGCATGAAGGACGGCCAAACGCCGCCACGTTGCGCGACCTGCGGCGGTACCGGTGAGATCCGCCGTGTCCAGCAGACAATTCTCGGCCAATTCATGACCAGCAATCCCTGCCCCGCATGTCGTGGCGAGGGTGTGACGATCACGGACCCATGTCCGACCTGCCGGGGACGCGGCCGCACGTCGCAGGCGCGAAAGATCAACGTCACCGTTCCTGCCGGCATTGACGAGAATCAAACGCTGAGGCTCTCTGGTCAGGGCGAAGCAGGTCCAGCAGGTGGTCCAGCCGGTAATCTGTTTATCAACTTCAGCGTCAAGTCCCACCCACTTTTCAGTCGTCAAGGCAAGCAGGTTCTCTCGGCCATCGGGATCAACGTTGCGCAGGCGATGCTGGGCGACGAGATTGCTGTATCGACACTCGACGGCGATATTGCGCTCAAGATTCCGGCGGGTACGCAGTCGGGCCAGCAGTTCCGCCTGCGGCACAAGGGTGTGCCGGACATGCGAGGCGGGGATCGCGGCGATCAGATCGTGACCATCCACATAAACATTCCCGGAACGCTGACTGAAAAGCAGCGGGAACTGGTCACCGAGTTGGCCGAAAGCTTCGGCCGAGAGGTGAGTCCACAGCCGGCCGCGTCACGCGGTTTCTTCGACAAGGTCAAGGACGCCCTCGGCGTCTAACCGAACACCTCCCGACCCGAGTTGGCGTTGCTGAATACTTTTCGAAGGGCACGGAAGTGGGATCCGGGTATCCGGACCCCACTTGAAGAATTGCATTTAGCTCTTGGAGAGCCTAAACACCCAGCGCGGGGATCAAGACGTCTTGAATGACCTTCCAGAGGTTCTGGACGATCGCATCACCCAAGCTGCTAATCGCTGCCAGGCAGGCAATGCACACGAGCAGCAAGATCAATGCGTACTCGACGAGCCCTTGGCCCTCGGCCTCGCTGAACTCCGTGGGTTGTAGACCCGCCAGGAGTCTCAATACTAAAGACATAGTCCCTTGCCCTTCCGTTTCGGAGTGCTCGTCGCCCTTCGGCGGTACGATCCGCTGGAAGCGCGCTCCTTTCACTTCGGCCCGATGCTCGGCGGCGAAGCGGGACGTTCTTCGCCGATCGATCATTGGTCCTCGTTAGTAGTGCTCGAGGGGCGCCTGGACGGAGCAGCGACCGAATGCCCACTCAACTGCCCTTCACTGTATCTGTGCCGTCGGCGGCGGGACATTGCACAGTCGGTTGATTGCCCGATGTACGATGGTCCTAGGCCGTCCTGGATTGGGTCCTGAACAAACAGGGGATCGAGCTGATCGAGCCCAATCCCCTGATTGACGCTGCATGTTTGTACGAGGTGTTGCTACAACATTGCCTCGTCAGGCACCGGAATATCGACTTCGATCGCCATACCCCGGCTTGGCCGGGTCTGCGTCGTCAAGGTCGCACCGAAGTGATCGAGGCGATGGCGTAGGGGCTCTTCATCCAGTGCGGCGTAGATCGTTTCGCGCTCGCTTTCGAGGCCGGACCCTTCAACCAGAATCCGAGCGACTGATCCCTCGAGACCGACATGCACGTCAACACGGTACGCGCCGCCCTCGACAAGAAGGGCGCCGAGCAGGGCCTGCACGAATCGGAAGATTGCCGCCTGCATGACACCGTTGACCTCGAGCGATTCCGGCCCGTGAACGTCGGTCTCAACTCCGCGAGCGCGACGCAGCTCCTCGAGATACTGGCGCAATGTCGTGACGATGCCGACTTCGGAAAGGGTCAGCGGGCGCAAGTCGAACAGGATCCGGCGAGTCTCCTGGAGCGATGTGTTGATCATCTCCTTGAGCCCCTGGATCTCAGCCCTTGCTTCGTTGACGTCCCGATCGATCAGTCGACTGCAGATTTCCGCGCGGAGCATCAGGTTGGTGAGCGACTGGGTCGGGCCGTCATGGATCTCTCGCGAAATTCTCAACCGTTCGTCTTCCTGGGCCTCGACGAGCGTCAGCGGGCTGGCCGTGTCGAGCATCTCGGTCGCACCAAGCATTCCGGTTAGCCCACGAGTTCCGGCCTGAGGCGCATTTGCCGGCGGAACGGACTGGATCCCGAGGAGGTCGATCAAGAGACGGAGCTTCTCGACATAGTCCTTGATGTGTTGATGTCGATTCTGGAGTTGCTCGGCCTGGGATCGCATCATGAACAAGCGAAGCTGGATCTCGTGAGCGGTGTTGTAGAGATCGCGAATATCCTCGCGACTGTAGTTGTCGAGATGCATCTCCATATCGCGCAGGCGATTGGACATCTGCAGCTCGCGATTTGCCAGCTTCTCAACTTCGCTGTTTGTCTTGGAGAGCAACAGCGAGATTTCGCTCAGTGACTGGACGGATGATTCGAGCTCCTGCCGGCATTCGGATTCCAGCACAAGCACGCGGTCGAAGAATTCCTGGGTTTGCGGTGGTGGCAGCACAGTTTGCGGCTCCGTGTTATTCCGACAGTTCAGCCCATGGGTCATCCGCCCCCGAAGACACGGATGCTCTTCTCGAGACTACGGTTTGAGGGCACGTTCGGGAATGCCGCGGAATGCGACGTACGTCCCAAACCGAAGCACGGAACAAGGGGTCAGGGACAAGGTCGCGTGATATTATCAATGGTCGGTCTCGCACGATTGCGCGGGTCGTTGGCGAGTGGTGAAAAGGTATCACAGGGGTCTTTGGAGCCCTTGTTCCAGGTTCGAATCCTGGCTCGCCAGCCGATGATCTATCGCCGGCGCGGATGAGGTGGTTTGCAGGGTGCCAGAGCAGATCGCGGCGGTGATTTTGGCCGCCGGAGCAGGGACCAGGATGCGCTCGGCGCTCCCGAAACCTCTTCACCTCCTCTGTGGTCGACCCATGATCGACTACGTCCTTGACGCAGCCGCGATCTCCTCACTTGCGCAGTCCATCGTCGTGCTCAGTCCGGCGCTGGATGCCGACGTGCAGTTGGTTGACCACCTGGAGCACCGCGTCGGCGACAATCTCCGGATTGCGATTCAGCACGAAACACTTGGAACTGGGGATGCGCTCCGGGCGGCTATTCCGCTGCTCGAAGACGTGGACAGCGTCATCGTGCTATTCGCCGATCACCCGCTTTTGACCAAAGTCCGGATGATCGAGTTGAGCGAGTCACTGCGACCGGCTGGCGCCGTTGTCAGCGTCTTGACCTGCATCGTCGATGAGGCCGCTGGATATGGCCGCATCGAACGCGATGCGGCGGGTCGAATTGAACGCATTGTCGAGCGCAAGGACGATAATCCAGCGCGGAGAAATGGGCCTATCGAAATCAACAGTGGAATGATGGCGATCGATGCGGAGTGGTTACGTTCCACGATCAATCGCCTCACGCCAAGTCCGGCGACGGGCGAGTATTACCTGACACAGTTGGTCGAGTTCGCGGTCGCCGACGGACGCCAGGTAGCGAGCGTCCTTGGTGAGCCGGGTGAG
>DASQCG010000512.1:0-3497 GCA_035634825.1 Thermomicrobiales bacterium
CTGAAGCGATTGGAGTCGCGAATCATGCCCGGCGCGAGATCGGCGCCGGGATCGACCAGCTCGTCACCGGTTGAGATGACGGCCACGCGCGGCCGCCGCGCGACAGATACTTCGGCGTAGCCCATCGTCGCGATCAGACCAAGCTCGATCGGGCCGATCAGGGTCCCCTGGTCGAGCACCCGCTGGCCCCGCGCGAGGTCCGAGCCGACCGGCCGGATGTACTGGCCGGGCTTCAGCGGCACTTCCTCGATCACGATGTGGTCTTCGGAGAGCGTGACCTGCTCAATCGGGATCACCGCATCGGCGTTGGCCGGAAGCGGGGCGCCGGTCATGATCTTGACGGCGTACCCCTCGCTGACTTCGAGCGGGAGTTGCGGACCGGCCGCCTGTTCGCCGGTAATCTCGCGCCACGGCGAGACATCCGCCGCCACGACCGCGAACCCATCCATGGTTGAGGCGGGGAACGGAGGATGGTCGTCGCGCGCAACAACATCCTCAAGGAGGTATCTGTCTGCCGCAACTTCGAGGTGAACGGTTTCCGGCGTTGCCATTGGGCAGCGGGCGAGGATCCGTTCAAGAGCCTCCCGGGGATGGAGCAGATCTTTCGGCACGGTCAATTCGATCGCCTCGCAATTTAGAGACACAGTCAATCATTGAATAGTAGCCGGTTCGCTGGTGCCTCGAATTTGGTCCGATTGGATCGGGATACCCGATGCAAAATCGGAAAAGTTGACACTGTTTCGCTACGTAGCGTAGCGTTTTGTCGCGCAGACGAAGGCGTTTGCGAGGGTTTGGGTGTGTAGGAGGAAGGTAAGTGTCGACATTGAGCAGCGGAAAGGCCCGGATTATCGGGCTGCTCGCGCTGTTGGCCCTGCTGGTACCGATGTTTTCAACACCGGTTCACTCGCAGGACAACGGCAAGGTTCTCCGGATCCATCAGATTGCGTATCCGGACATCGCGGATCCCCAGAAGAGCTCATTCACCAGTGAGATCGAGATCCTTTCCCTCAACTACGAGGGCCTTACCAAGCTCGATGAGAACCTGAATACCGTTCCGGCCGCGGCCGAGAGCTGGGAGTTCAATGAGGACGGTACGGTCCTGACCTTCCACCTTCGCGCAGGCTTGAAGTACAGCGATGGCTCGCCGCTGACCGCCGAGAATTTCCGGTACGCAGTTGAGCGGACCTGTGATCCGAACACGGCCGGCCAGTATCAGGCCATCCTGTTCGAGATCAAGGGCTGTGCCGATTTTGCCGGTTCGCTGACCGCTCCGGAAGTGGGTGAGGGCACACCGGCCGCGGAAGTCGATCCTGCCGCGTACGAGACCACGAAGGCTGCCCTCGGCGCCAAGGTGATCGATGACAATACGCTTGAGCTGACACTGACCAACCCTGCGCCGTACTACCCGACAATCGCGTCCCTCTGGGTCTTCTACCCGGCCAAGAAGGAGCTGATCGAGCAGGGCGGCGAGGACTGGTGGAAGGATCCGACCAAGCAGATCGGCAACGGCGTTTTCCAGTTGACCGAACTCGCCGAGGAGCAGCAGGCCACCTTCGTCGCCAACGAGAATTACTGGGGCGGTCGGGCGAAGCTCGATGGCGTCGAAATCGTCTACCAGGGTGAGTCTGCCGTCGCGCTTGAGGCGTACCGAGCTGGCGACCTCGACATCATGCAGGTCGATCCGCAGCAGATTCCGGAAATTCAGGCCGACACCGAGCTCGCCAGCCAGATGGTTTCTTATCCGACCGCGTCCTCGTATGGGCTCGGCTTCAACCTGACCCTGGAGCCCTTCACGGACCTCAAGGTTCGCCAGGCCTTCTCGATGGCGTTCGACCGCGACACGTACTGCACCGTGATCCGTAACGGCGACTGCAGCACGACGCTGAGCTGGATCCCGACCGGGCTTCCGGGCTCGATCGAGTCCGACAAGTACGGCTTCGATCCGGAAGCAGCCAAGGCAGCACTGGCGGAGTCAAGCTATGGCGGACCGGATAGTCTTCCGGAGATCAAGCTTTACTACAACAGTGACGACGCCGCGAACACTGCCCGCGCCGAGTGGATTGCCGGCCAGTATCGCGACATCCTGGGCGTGACGATCACGCTGGAGCCGACTGAGGGCACCGCGCTGAGCGCTCTGCGCAAGGAATCGTCGACCTTCCCGCAGCTTCTGCTGACGAACAACTGGATCCAGGACTACCCGGACCCGCAGAACTGGCTGAGCGTCTACTTCAAGTGCGACGCCGTGTTCGCCAAGCGGTTCGGCTACTGCAATCCGGAGTTCGACAAGCTCGTCACGGAAGCGGATCAGTCGTTTGATCAGGCCAAGCGGCTCGAGCTGTACCAGCAGGCCGGCCAGATCCTGGTCGAGGATATTCCGATGGCGTTCCTGTACAACCTGTCGAATGTCGTGCTCGTGAATCCGAGCGTGACTGGCTACAAGGCAACCGCCGTTGACGCGGAGTGGCCCGGCCAGTTCGGCTCGCTGCTCACGGTCGACAAGTCCGAGTAGCAACTCCGATCAAAAGCGTTGACGCGGCTCAGCCGCGTCAACGCTTTGCTTCATGTCTGAACCAGAGTGTCCTGGCGTTTCGATAACCGCGCTCATTCTGGCCAAAGCTTTACCCCACCAGTACTATGGAGAACCAGCATGGTCTCATAGTGCAAGCGATCGACGAGCGGTAAGAGGTCACCATGCTCAACTTCGTTCTCCGCAGACTTCTCTGGATTGTGCCCGTCGTCGTTGTCGTTTCAGCAGCGACGTTCTTTCTGATGCATCAGGCGCCCGGCGGCCCCTGGGATCAGGACAAGCCCCTGCCACCGCAGGCCGAGGCGAGCCTGAACAAGAAATTCGGCCTCGACAAGCCACAGTGGCTCAACTACGACAATTTCAGCACCCAACTCAACGACGGCGAACGAAATCCGCTGACACTGACTGGCGCCTTCTTTGACAGCCAGTTCTTCAACTACCTCGGCGGGGTTTTGACGCTAGAATTTGGTCCGACCTATGCGTCCCGGGGGACGGAGACGGTGCGGGACGTCATCATCTCGCAGTTCCCGGTCTCGGCGCGAATCGGCCTGGTTGCGATCATCTTCGCGGTCGGTGTCGGTGTCCCATTGGGTATCATCGCTTCGCTCCGGCAAAACACCTGGGTCGATTACCTGAGTTTGTTGACCTCGACTATCGGCATTTCGGTTCCCACCTTTGTGAGCGGGCTGATACTGCTGATCTTTATGAGCCGGCAGTTCCACATCTCGCCGATCAAGCGGCCGGAGGCATGGGAAGGACTGTTCAGCACGGCCTACATACTTCCCGGCATTGTGCTTGGCCTGGGTACGACTGCGTACATCACCCGGCTGACCCGAACGAGCATGCTGGAGGTGATGAAGGACGATTACGTCCGCACCGCCCGCGCCAAGGGCCTGCGGGAAAGCATCGTGGTGCCACGGCACATGATGCGGAACGCGCTGATCCCGGTGATCACGATCATCGGCCCCGC
>DASQCG010000513.1:0-4592 GCA_035634825.1 Thermomicrobiales bacterium
GGAGACCATCACGCCGCTAGAAATCATCGGTGAGCGCGTCATCCCGGTCGCTGCTTCGTTCTAGTCCTCCGGTCGCTGCTTCGTCCTGGTCGCCCGGTCACCACTTCCTCGTAGTCGCCGGCCGACCAACCCGGGATGATCTTGAGCTTATTGTCGCCGGCGGGCGGAAGTCCACGACCACGACCGATCCGGCCCAATCCGCGCCCTACTCCACACCTCCCGGCCGAGCGGCGCCGGGTGGGATAGTCCTGCTGGAGGGGTGGTGGGACTCATGGCCGACGTGATCGTTGCCGTCCAGCGACCAGCGGTGAGTCGACCCGTTTCCAGCGCGAATGCCGGGCGAAACCTCGGCTTGCTGGTTGTCTCGTTCGGCGTGACCGTCGTGGTGACGCGCTTGTTTCTAGCGCTGTCGGGCTATCCCCAGGTGGGTGGCAGCACGTATCACATCGCCCATGCCCTGTGGGGCGGATTGTTACTCGTCATCGGCGCGATGCTGCCGCTGGTGTGGGCCAACGGATGGATCCTCACGTTGTCGGCGTTGTGCTCCGGGATTGGCGTCGGCCTGTTCATCGATGAAGTCGGCAAGTACATCACGACGAAGAACGATTACTTCTTTCCGCTCGCGGCGCCGATCATCTACGTCGCGTTTCTGGCTGTCCTGGTCATTGCCCGATTGGTCAGCCGACCCCGCCGCTACGACGCGCGTGGCCAAACATATTTCGTTCTCGACGGTCTGTCGAAGGTCGCCGATGGCGCGATGGGAGCGAGTACGAAGCGCGACTTGCTGAACCGGCTCGGCGAGATCGAACAGTCCACGGACCGTCCGGATCTGGCCGACCTCGCCACCAGCATTCGGCCATTCGTTGCCGGCCTGGCGCCGACGTCGAAACCGGAGATGCATCCGCATCTGGCGAGGCTCATCGACATCGCCGGCCGAGTCGAACGGATCCTGCTCCCCCGATTTCTTCACCGGATCCTGCTCATCATCGGGTCCCTGATCGTCGGATTCTTCTCGACGCTCGGCCTGTTGGTGTTCCTCGCCCTCGTATCCAACGACCCCGAGAATAAGGTAGTGATCGATGACAAGACTGTGCCGCCGGGAACGCATCCACCGGCCCTCATGATCGCCGCTTTAGGCGAGACCATCGTCGGACTTCTCCTGATCAGCGCCGCGGTGCTATTGCTGTTCGGGCGGGATCGTAAAGGTATCGCAGCGCTACGTGCCGGCGTGATCTTCGGGCTTGCCGCGGTCAACGTCGTTCTCGGCTATGTGAGCGCCGAGCTAGTCCTGACCGTTGTCCTGTTCGAGCTGGTTGGGTTCGCGCTCGCGCAGCGTTACCGAACCCGGTTCCTCAGCCAACCATCGCCGGCCTGATCGGGCTCGACACCGGCGGAGACAACGACAGAGTCGGACTACTTGTGAGGAGTGCCACGAGTAATGGCAGATCAGCTGGCGGGCCGGGTTTTGTCGGTGAACGTAGGTCAGCCGAGGGACGTGATCTGGCAGGGCCGAACTGTGCATACGGCTGTCTGGAAGGACCCCGTGGACGGTCCACAGCTCGTGCGACGACTCAACATCGACGGAGACGGGCAGGGCGACCTGGCGGGCCACGGCGGCGAGCAGCGGGCGGTATTCGTGTACCAGATCGAGTCTTATCGGTACTGGCAGGACTACCTGAGCCGCGATGACTTCAGCTACGGCCAGTTCGGGGAAAACCTCACCGTGCAGGGTTTGGCCGACGACGAGGTCTGTATTGGCGATCGCTATCAGATCGGAAGTGCAGTCTTCGAGGTAAGCCAGCCTCGGGTCACGTGCTATCGAGTGGGCATCCGAATGGATGACGCGCGCATGCCGGCTCTCCTCATCTCCCATCACCGGCCCGGGTTCTATTTCCGGGTACTGCGGGAGGGCACGGTGCAGGCCGGTGACGACATTGTGCTGGTCGCGCGCGGACCGGAAGCGATGACCGTAGCCGATGTCGACGCGCTGCTATATCTTCCTGGGCACTCTCACCATCAGATCTCGCGCGCCCTGCTGATCCCGGCCCTGTCGCCCGGCTGGAAAGTGTCTTTCGAGGCGATACTCAGCCAGGGAGCAGGGCTCGACGCCACCGGTAACGCCGGCCTGACCGCGGTGAGCCCTCCGCCGGCATGGGCTGGGTTCCGCCCGCTGAACGTCACGGACATCGAACCGGAAAGCGAATCCGTGATCTCGGTCTACCTCGCCGATCCGGACGGCACTGGCGTGCCACCGGCCCAGCCAGGACAGTTTCTGACGCTGCGCTTGCCTACCGACCAAGGCCGGAAGTCGATCCTGCGCAGCTATTCCCTTTCCGGAGCCCCGGGCGCGAGCACGTATCGAGTCAGCGTAAAGCGCGAGCCGCACGGCGTAGGCAGTCAATTCGTCCACGACCGAGTACGGCGAGGCGATCGCCTGGACGTTGCTGCGCCGCGGGGCACCTTTATCCTGCGGCCGTCCGACGCGCCGGTCCTTTTGCTGAGCGCAGGAGTGGGTGCGACGCCGGTGCTGGCGATGCTCCATGCGCTGGCCGGCACCCAGTCCGGCCGAGATGTCTGGTGGCTGCACGGCGCCCGCAACCGGGCCGAGGAGCCCTTCGCAACCGAGTCACGGTCGCTGCTACAGGCACTGCCGAGCGCCCACCGATATGTCTGTTACAGCCGCCCCAGCCCTGGCGATGCTGCTGGACGCGACTACCAGAGGGCTGGGCGCCTCACTGCATCGGTCCTGGCCACAGTCGACCTGCCCCGTGACTCTGATGCGTATATCTGTGGCCCGGCCGAGTTCATGACGGAGATGGCCAGCGCACTAAGGGACCTCGGCGTCGATGCCAGCCGGATACGCACCGAGATCTTCGGCCCGGCACCGGCGATCACGCCTGGTGTCACGCCGACCCCGACCCGCTCGCCGCACCATCCGGAGAGTGAAGCGACCGACGGTCCGCAGATCGGCTTTGCCCGCAGCGGCCTCACCGTGCACTGGGATGCGCGCTATGCCAGCCTGCTGGATCTCGCGGAGGCGTGCGACGTACCCGCTCGGTGGTCCTGTCGGACTGGTGTCTGCCACACCTGCGAAACGAGCCTGCTCTCCGGGACGATCGGCTACGCTCCGGACCCGGTTGACAACCCAGCTGATGGCAATGTGCTGATCTGCTGTTCCCACCCGGTAGATGACACGGTCTTGGACATGTGACAGCCTCTGGGTATCGGGAGGTTCGCCCAAGAAGCATTCGGCCACTGTCAATTCCCAAACACGACCTCGATGGTGGACGCGCCTAATGCATGCGCGCAGCATCCCTCTATCGGGTCGAGGGCCGAACGCGGTAACGCTTGAATGCAATGATCGGTTGATTGTTCCCCGGGGCAGCCAACTCGGTCGCGGTACTGCGGCACGATCTCGGGAGGCCTTATCTGTGGGCTTTCATCAGCCAGGGCTTCGGCGATGACTTCAGCTGGATGTGTGCGATTGGCGGTGTTGGGTGGCGCGCACCCTAGACATCGGCATGCGCATCGCCGGCTGGGGTGGCTTTCTCTTGAGCATTCTCGTCTGGTTCAGCTTGTTCCCGCCGAGCGGCAATCCGGTCATCGGCGAAGAACATATGGCGTTCGCCTTCAGCCTCCTGCTGTTGATGTTCTTGCATGCTGGCAATCGATTCGGCTTGGGCCGCTGGTTGGAGGCACACACCCGTCGCTGCTGCACTGAACAGTGCGACCACGATCAAACTGCGCCCAACCTTCAAGGCCGGAATTCACAGATTTTGACCGTGGCGTCGTGCCCGAATGCCCGGTACCGTTCGGCGCGTGAAGCAAACCATCACCCAGCTCATCGATGACATTGACGGTGGCAAGGCGGAAGAAACTGTCTTGTTCGCCATCGACGGCACGAACTACGAGATCGATTTGAGCCGGAGAAACGCGGCGAGGCTCCGCGACCTACTTAACGGCTACACGCCCTATGCCCGAGCGGTTCGAGGCGGCGTCCAGCCGCGCCGTCGCCGACGGCGCCGAGCGGCACCCACCACCACCACTTCATTCGTCGAGGTGGACAACAGGGCGGTGCGGGCCTGGGCGGCATCGAACGGGATCGAGCTCAGTACCCGCGGGCGCATTCCGGCTAGCGTGATCGAGCAATACCGGGCCGCCGGAAACTGATCACGGCGCCCTAGTGTTCCGCGAGGGACACTCGCCGCTCGATTACCTGCGAGCGATGATGCGGGCAAGCGCATTCGCCGCGAATTCCACCTCGTCCATCGTGTTGTAAAGGTAGAAGCTGAGCCGGCAGCTGGCCGCAGGATCGAGCTCGAGGTAATGGTGGGCCAAGGTCGCGCAGTGACAGCCTGCTCTTGATTCGATACCGACTGCATTGAGGGCGGCGGCAATATCGAAAGGGCTCCAACCGGAGATGTTGAACGCGACCAGTGACGCCCGCCGCCCCGCCGACCTTGGACCGTAAATGGTGACGCCCGGCAGGCAGCCGAACCGGTCGAGTGCGTAGCCGACCAACTGGCGGGTATGGCTCGCAATTCTCGTCATAGCGCTCGCGATGTCATCCGCGGCGAGCGCGCGCTCTGCTC
>DASQCG010000514.1:0-2204 GCA_035634825.1 Thermomicrobiales bacterium
CGACCGCAAGGCGGAAGCAACCGGCCTCCCACCCAGCGGCAAATCGATCGCCGAGCGCCTCACCGCGCATTAGGATGATCGTCCAATGCGCCCCGCCGACTTCTGCCGGCTTCCGAATCTGAGCCGGGGATATCAATCCCCGGTGGAACTGTCCGGGCGACTCGCCGGGGCGTATCAAGATTTCAGGGGCGCTGCGGACCGTCGGATCCTGCGTCATGCACGACCGCGTCGGGCTGGCTCAACCAGCGCCACCGCAGCGTCGGGCGCGACTCGTACCCGCGCCGGACCGCCAGCGCGTCTACGATCACGATCTGCACCGCCGCCGCCACCGGGATGGCCAGCAGAGCGCCCTCGGGCCCGAGCAGCTCCGTCCCCGCCAACACGGCCGCGAAGACCGTCAACGGCGATAACCCAACCGCCTCCCTGGTCACGCGCGGCACGATCACCGCATCAACGACCATCTGCCGCGTCAGGATGAAGCCTGCCACCGCCACGGCGAGCAACGGCGAGACGGTCAACGCCAGGAAGACCGCCGGAATCCCGCCGATCCAGGGCCCAATGATGGGGATCGGCTCGGTCAGGCCCGCCAGCAGGCCGAGCAGCGGCCAGTAGGGGAGTCCCATCAGACCGAACACGATCATTGAGATGATGCCGACGATCACCCCGAGGATGAGCCGGCTCCGGAGCCAGCCACCGATCGACTCCTCGACTGCGTCCCAGAGCCCGGCGATACGTAACCTGCTCCGGGGTGGCACGTTATCCAGGAGCAACATCCGTAGCAGCTCCTTTTCGAGCATGTAGAAGTAGGCCATCGCCAGGCAGGCCAGCCCGGCAATGATCCACAACGCGGTCGTGCCCAGGGCGGAGAGGACCGCCTTGGGCGGAGCCGCCGCCGGTGGCGCCTCCAGCTCGACGATCGCTCGCTTGAGTACGTCCCGGCCCGGCCCGCGCAGGAGCGGGTTCCCGCTCGTCGCCCACTGTTGATCAAGCGTCCGTAGCCGGTCCGGCTCCTCTTGCCGAAACCGGTCGATTTCCCGGCTCGCGGCCGGCGCGATCGCCAGGATGGGCAGGACAATCCCGGCCACGATCGCGAGATCGACCAGGATGATCGATGCCGCGCGTGGCACCCCATGCCGCATCAGCCGGCGGACCGGTCGCTCGATCAATGTTGCGTAGAGGAAGGCCAGCAGCCCGATCTCGACGACGAGCCGAACCTTGAACAGCACGTAGAACAACAACAGGACGAGGAACAGGGTCCACGCCGACATGGGGTGCCAGCTGGCCGGGACAGACCCCGGCTGCACGTTGCCCGAATTGGATGGCAGATCGCTCATGTCGACGCCTTGCTCAGCACCGAATTCCGGCGGAGTCCCAGGGCCATAGTACGCCTCGGATGGCTATTCGACCTCAAACGCCGGCAACTGACGATAGTGGAGGATCGAGGTGCCGATGTAGGCAGCCATCCCCATCGGTCCGCACAGCACCGTCAGCCAGATTGCGCGATCAATCCCGATCCACTCGCCGACGGCGCCGCCCACCAGCGTGCCCAGCGGGTAGGCCCCCCGGATCAGGAAGCGGACGACGGATGTCAGCCGCCCGCGCATCTCCCGCGGCATCAGGGACAACCGCAGCGAGAGCTGGTTGATGTTGTTGGTCGGCTCGATCACCCCTTCGAGGAAGAGCATCGCGCTGATCACCGCCACCGCATGCCAGTCGAGCGTGACCGCCGAGGCGATCACGACGGCCGTCAGGGTCAGCCCGACATTCGGCCAGACGATCGCATTGCCGATCCCGACCCGACGCGCTACCGGCCCGGGCAGGAAGGCGCCGATCGTGTACCCGACCGCCGCCACTGAGAAGACGAGGCCGTATGCGCCCGCGCTCAATCCCTTGGTGTCGAGCAGGAACACCCGCAACAGCGGATCCCGGATCGAGAAAAAGAAGACTCCGAGCCCGCCGCTCACCGCGATCGCGCGCAGGATCGGGTCCGAGAAGAGGTAGCGAAAACCCGCCTTGATCTCGGCCACGATCGACCGCTGCGCCGCGCGGGTCGGCTCCTCTTCGACCCGAATTTGCCCGATCAGCGCCGCGGACCCGGCAAACGAGACGGCATCGATCAGCACGGCTGCCGGCGCGCCCACGAGCTGGACCAGCCCGCCGCCGGCCACCGGCCCGGCAACCTCCGCCATCGCCTCGATCTGCGT
>DASQCG010000515.1:0-3816 GCA_035634825.1 Thermomicrobiales bacterium
AGAGTGGGAAAGAACAATCGGCAGAATCCCCCGCCAGCCCGGAAGCAAGTCCCGGTCCGGCGACCGTGGAAGCCGACATGGAGCTGCTCTGGGGAATGGATGGCGGCGATGGCGGTCTGGACGGCCAGGGAAACGTCTACGTGACCGCCTCGTCCCAAAGCCGGCTGGTCAAGCTCCGCCTGCCGCAATCCCTCGCGACGCCGGCGCCCTGAATCTGCGCTCGACCACTTGTCAATGAAAGGAGCAACGCGATGCATGCTTCCGCATTCGCCAGAATCGCCGCTATGCTCACCGTCCTCGGTCTGCTGGTCGCCATGGCCGGTCCGGCCAGCGCCGGCAATCCGGAGAAGATCATCATCCACGACGAGACTGATGAGGAGCTCTGCGGTATTCCGGTCCGCGAAACCGCAGATGGCTGGGTCACCCTTCACAACCAGGACGTCGTTATCGACTCCACCGGACCCGATAGCGACACCTTCTGGATCGGCGTTATCCAGATTCACCTCGATTACACGTGGACGACGGCGGACGGCGTGGTGCTGACAGATCAGCTCCGGAGCACGATCCAGCAGGGCAACCTCGTGGAGCTTGGGGATGGATTCTGGGAGTACACCTACACCATCGACGGCATCATCGACAGGATTCGCCTCGGCAACACAACTCTGGGCATGGATCGGGGCAGTATGTCGTTCCGGGAAGTCTTCTACCTCGGCGACCTCTCCACCCAGGCGGACAACGAGTTCGTCAGCTTCGAAATCACCGACATCAACGGCCCGCACCCGATTGCCGAGAACGACTTCGATAACTTCTGCAAGGACATCATCGGCGCTCTTGGCTAGCGACACGTCACCGGGCGGCGCATTCCCCGCCCGGCAGCTACATTCAAGAAAGGAACAAGTCATGCGCAGGACCCTGTTCAGCCGTCTGGCTGTAGGGCTGACCATCCTCGGATTACTGGCCACCATGGCCGGCCCGGTGAGCGCGGGCAAGCCCGAAAAGGTTCCCGTCCACGAGGAGTTCGATGAGGAGCTGTGCGGCATCCTGGTCCACACCACCGTCGACGGCTTCTTCAACTACCACATTCAGGACTACGTCATCGAGGCGGACGATCCCACGGTTCAGGACGCCTTTTGGATCGGCGTCACCCAGACGCACTTCAATGTGTCCTACACCAACGCGGCGGGCGTGACCATGTTCCAGATGGAACGCAACACGACCCAGGAGGATCCGCTCATCGATAACGGCGACGGAACCTGGACCTACAGATACACCGTCAACGGGCAGCCGCTGAGGCTGAAGAGCGGGAACGAGACGGTACTCGTCGATGTTGGCCGCATCTCGTATTCGTTCATCTTCTACCTTGGTGACCTCTCGACCCAGACCGACAACTTCTTCGTCAGCGAGAAGATCACCCGAGTCATCGGGCCGCACCCAGTGGCCGAGAGCGACTTCGCCCTCTTCTGCGAGGTCGTCACCGACATCATGGGTTAACGAGGTTGCCCGATGAATCTGCCCGTCCACGCGCTTCCTGCCGGCTCCCGATCGACGTTCCGCCGATGCCGTGATCCTGAGCCCGGCGGGGATGATCACACGTAGATCGGCGCTAACCGGTTAAGTGCCGACCAAGCCAACGGGTCCGTAGCATGCGGACCCGTTGGCGTTGCTTTCCGGGATGGGCGTCGGCGGCCGTCGCGCAAGCTCCCGCTTGCCATAAATGGGACGATTGTCCCGCTCCGAATGAAGTCCGCGCTACTCTGGCCGGGAGGTCTGGGACTGGCTGACACAGGTTCGATCCGGGGGATTGACAATACGTACGTACGCTGAGAACATGTGTTCGGCACGGGATCGGCAAACGGGCCGAAAATCCTGCGCAAATCGGTCCGGTTTCGCTCCCGTAGCATCGGGTATCATTGACATGACGGCACATGTTGTGGTGTGATCATGCGTGAGTACACTACATCTAGTCGTGCAGGACCCATGGTGTGATGGGCCCGATACCACTACATCTGGTGGTGTCATCCCTTCCTGACGACTGGTTCTAGTGATCTGGCTGGGGAGTTGAGGAGCGAGGCGCTTCGTTGGCAGGGCGCCGCAGGGTTTCACTTTCGCCTCGCAGGCATTAGCAATCTGTTGACTTTATGACTACCGGGAACATTCCCCGCAGTCGCAACCCGTTCCGGAGCGCGCACCCGCGCCGGATTCGAACCCGCTCATTGGCGAGCCGTGGTCGATCTCGCAGGAAGATCGACGTGCAGAGAATCAGGACAGCACTATGACCGAACAGGAATACCAGACCGACGTTACGCAGCGCCCGTTTCGCCGCCGCGGCCTCACCGTCAACCGGAAGTTCACGGCCGGTGGTCTGGATCCCTATTCGAGTGTGAGCTGGTCCAAACGGACCTCGCGGATCACGAACCCGGACGGCACGGTCGTCTTCGAGATGGCCGACGCCGAGGTGCCGGCGACCTGGTCGCAGGTCGCGGCTGACATCATGGTCAGCAAGTACTTCCGTAAGGCCGGCGTGCCCCAGTACGACGACGAGGGCAAGCCGCTCCGTGATGAGCACGGCGCGCAGACAACCGGTCCGGAGCGCTCGGCTCGGCAGGTGATCCACCGTCTGGCCGGCTGCTGGCGCTACTGGGGCGAGAAGTACGGCTATTTCAACTCGGTCGAGGACGCGCAGGCCTTCTACGACGAGCTGGCCTACATGCTGGTCAACCAGATGGCCGCGCCGAACTCGCCGCAGTGGTTCAACACCGGCCTCAACTACGCCTACGGCATCACCGGCCCCGCCCAGGGCCACTACTACGTCGATGACGCAACGGGCGAGGTCCGCCTCAGCGAAGACGCCTACACCCACCCCCAACCGCACGCGTGCTTCATCCAGTCAGTTGCTGACGATCTGGTCGGTGAAGGCGGCATTATGGACCTCTGGGTCCGGGAGGCGCGCCTCTTCAAGTACGGCTCCGGCACCGGGACCAACTTCTCGACCCTGCGCGGCGAGGGCGAACCCCTCTCCGGCGGCGGCACCTCCTCCGGGCTGATGAGCTTCCTGCGGGTCGGCGATCGCGCGGCCGGCGCGATCAAGAGCGGCGGAACGACGCGGCGCGCGGCCAAGATGGTCTGCCTCGACGTCGATCACCCGGATATCGAGGCCTTCGTCACCTGGAAGGCGGACGAAGAGAATAAGGTCGAGGCGCTGATCGAGGCCGGCTACCCGAGCGACTACAACGGCGAGGCCTACGCGACCGTTTCCGGCCAGAACGCGAACAACTCGGTCCGCGTCACCAACGACTTCATCAAGGCCGTCGACGAGGACCGGGACTGGAACCTGATCCGCCGCACCGATGGCAAGATCCACCGCACCGTCAAGGCGCGCGACCTCTGGCACAAGATCGCCGAGGCGGCTTGGCGGAGCGCGGACCCGGGCCTGCAATACGACACCACCATCAACGAGTGGCACACCAGCCCCGAAAGCGGCCGCATCAACGCCAGCAACCCGTGCTCCGAGTACATGTTCCTCGACAACACAGCCTGTAACCTGGCGAGCCTGAACCTGCTCAAGTTCGTTGATCTCGAGACCGGCGATGTCGACATCGAGGCCTACCGCCACGCGGTCCGGCTCTGGACGATCGTGCTCGAGATTAGCGTCCTGATGGCGCAGTTCCCGAGCCGCGAGATCGCCCGGCTCTCCTACGACTTCCGCACGCTCGGCCTCGGCTACGCCAACCTCGGCACGTTGCTGATGGTGCAGGGCATTCCGTACGATTCGCACGAAGGCCGGGCCCAGTGCGGCGCCATCACGTCCCTCATGCA
>DASQCG010000516.1:0-2833 GCA_035634825.1 Thermomicrobiales bacterium
TTGCGCCGGGTCTGATCGAAGTGCTCCCGGATCCGGCTCAGCAGGAAGACGTGGTAGTCCATCGAGAGGCCGAACAGGACACAGAAGAGGAAGATCGGGATCCAGGCCTCGATCGTCGGCGACTGCTGGAAGCCGAACAGATCGTTGCCGTAACCCTTCTGGAAGACCAGGACCAGCGTTCCGTAGGCCGCACCCACCGAAAGCAGGTTCATCACGATCGCCTTGGCCGCGATCACGATCGAGCGGAAGGCCAGGAGCAGGAGCAGGAAGCTCAGTCCGAGCACGAATCCGAACACCGTCGGCGTCGAGCTGTCCACGATGTGGAAGTAGTCGGTGTTGAAGGCCGGACCGCCGCTGACGTAGACCTTGGTATCGGCATTGGACGAGAAGGCCTGCGGAATCGTGTGGTCGCGCAGGTTCTTGACGGCAGCCACCGCGGCCTCGGACTCGGCGTCGAGGTTGAGCGGCGCCGAGATCAGGGCCAGGTCACCGGATTGGTTGACCTGCACCGTGCTCGGACCGAAGTTCTGATCCGCGTCAAGCGCCTGCTGCAGGGCCGCGATCGAGGCCTGGACACCAAGGTTGCTGGTGTCGCCGTCGACCACGATCTCAACCGGCGAGGCGAGTCCGACGGAGAAGTCGCGACCGAGGACCTCGTAGGCCGTCTTGACGTCGCTGGCCGGCAGCGTTTCGACGCCGGCCTGGCCGCGGTGGATATCGAAGTAGGGCAGGGCGAGAGCCACGAGCAGGCCGATCGAGAGGACTGTGAAGACGGCAGGGCGAGCCATCACGACGCGGGTGACGCGACCCCAGAAGCCGGCATGGTAGGTCTCGTTCGCATGCGCTTCGTTGGCGGCGCGGACGATGGCATCGTCATAGCGGCGCTTACGCGGCCAGTCGATCTTGTCGCCGAGGAGGCCGAGCATGGCCGGGACCAGCGTCAACGTACCGGCCACCGCCGAAACGGCCGCCAGCACCGCGCCGGCGCCGAGGCTATGGAAGACAGTCAGCGGGACCAGGAACATGCCCATCAGTGCGAGGACCACGGTGCCGCCGGAGAAGACGACTGCCTTGGTCGCAGTGCCGCCGGCGATCTCGATCGCATCGAGCTTGGCATGACCGCGCTGCCGCTCCTCGCGATACCGCGAGACGACGAACAGCGTGTAGTCGATTCCGACCGCGAGGCCGATCATCGTGATCATGTTGACGACGTAGAAGGAAAGATCGGTGAAGCGACCGACGACCGCGGTCAGACCGAGCGCGAGGATGATCGAGGCGATCGCGAGGACCAGCGGCACACCGACCGCGACCAGGGCGCCGAAGACGACGACCAGGATCAGGATCGTGAGCGGCAGGCTGAACATCTCGGCCTTCTCGAGGTCGTGAGACGAAATCGTGTTGAAGGCGTCGTTGACGCTGACGTCGCCGACCGTCAGAACCTGAACGTCGGCGGTCGCATGCTGCTTGACCGTCGCGAGGTAGTCATTGGCGTACGTGTCGGCGTCATTGAACTTGCCCGCGAAGGTGACCGGGATGATCGTCGCGTGGCGATCAGCCGAGACCATATTGGCTGCGCCCGTGTCGCCGTTGGCGACGGCCTGGTAATAGGTCGGGGCGGAGACGATCGCGCCGGGGATGGCGAGGACGTCGGATGACGTCTTCTCGACGATCGCCTTGAAGCTCGGATCGTCGACCGTCATGTTCTCGGAGCGGACGATGATCGTCTCGGTGGCGGGCTTCTCGCCGCGCATGCGGTCCTTGAGCAGCTCCTCACCGGTGGCAGATTCAGGCTTGCCCGAGAAATTGCTGGTGGTGGTGAGCGCGTCTCCGAGCGTGGAGGCCGACATCACCGCGAGGACGAGAATGACGATCCAGGCGCCGAGTACGCGCCATGGGTGGCGAGCGCTTGCCCGAGCCAGCCGGGCCGGCGAAAGAAACGACATGATGCTCTCTCCTTTGGTGTCTGCGTTCCGATCAGATCAACTGTCTCGATTCTGGGTTTTGGACCCGCTTGCGTCGTCGGACAAGTAGACGAATCAGGGCGTGGACCTGTGACGGACTGACCCGGTGGACCGATGGCCGACGGCGCATCTCCGCCAATGGGCGGAGGCTTGCAGCCGACCAATGTGGAGGCGCGGGGCATGCGATAGAATCGGGCTGCCCTGCATTTCACGGAGATCGTGACGTGGCCGACCGGCCTGTTGAACAGCAAGAGCGTGCGATTGCGGAGAGCGTGACCGGCGTGGAGTCGCCTCAGCGGCTGACTGCGGTCCCCGGTGCACCTCCGCGCATGCAGCATGACGTGGTCGAGGTTCAGGCGGGGGCGGTGTCCCTGCGCGACGCGATAACGCTGCTTACCGACGAGCTTCGTCGCAGCCGGGCCAACGTGGTCAGGCTCGCCCAGCCAGTCGGCGCATCTCCATTCACGTCAAATGGACGGATGACAAGCCACCGGCACATTCCGGCGTGGGCGATAAGCGGGCCGAGCTGGATGCAGGTCCGCTGGGTTGCAGTGGCGATGCTCATCAGCGCGCTGTTTGCCTGGTTTCTGATTGCGGACATCGGCTCGAATCCCGCCGGGCTCTTCTGCGATGAGGCGGAGATCGGCATTCGCACGCGGGAGTTGGTCAAAGATGATCTTCCGGCGCTCCGACCTCGGATGTTCTATTCCCACCTCGGCTACGAGCACCTTGGCGCGCTTCCGCTGTATGCCGGAGCGCCAGTCATTGCGACGTTGGGCTTGTCCGACATGTCAGTTCGCTTGGCAAGCGGTGTCTGGTTCGCCGCGGCGCTGATTGTGCTGATTATCTTGGTGCGACGACTTGGCTGGCGA
>DASQCG010000517.1:0-3176 GCA_035634825.1 Thermomicrobiales bacterium
CGCGCGAGCCCATGTGCTTCTCCTCCCCAATGACCGTCGCGACATTCCTGGCCCGGAAATACGCGAACGCCTCGGCAGGATGCTCGAGGAGATCCGGATCGCTCGACGTCTCGACCGGCGACATCGTCGGCGGCAGGAAAATCAGCCATTGCGGGTTGACTGCGAACCGGCTCATCGTCTCGAGTGCCGCCAGCCCGCGCTCTTCCGGAATGGTCACGTTCCGCATCAGACCGGTCTCGACCATGCGCCGCCCGAGCAGGTCGGCCACGTCAAGCACCTCGTCATGGGCCTGCTGCGCGGAGAGTGACTGCTCGGCGGCGCTGTCCGTGTGGAATCCCAGGCCTGCCTCCGCATACGTCGCGTGGGCCGGAACGGAGACGAGCTCGCGTTCGGGGTAGCGCAGGGCGGTTAGGCGGCCTCCGAAAACGCAGCCGGTATCGATGTCGATCGTGTTATTGAGCCATTCCGGCTCAGTCACAGCGGTATGACCGTAAACGACCATTGCCGAGCCCCGATAATCGGCCGCCCAGTTACCGCGCACGGGGAACCCATCGTCGTCGGTCTCGCCGGTGACGTCGCCGTAGAGGGCGAAATCGCGGACGGTGCGCGAGGCTCGCCCCTGGTATGTCTCGATCAATCCCGCATGAGCGACCACAAGCTTTCCATCATCGAGCACGTAGTGGCTGACCAGGCTATCGATGAATGTGGATACACGGCGACTGAACTCCGGCGGTTCCTGCCCGAGCTGCTCGAGGGTCAGGTCGAGGCCATGGTTGATGCGGACATTCCGCCCCTTCAGCTTGCGGAGGAGCTTGTCGTCGTGGTTGCCCGGCAGGCAATACGCGATCTCCGCCGCGACCATGTCCATCACCAGCCGCAACGTGCCCGGCGCGTCCGGACCGCGATCGGTCAGGTCGCCGAGGAAGATCGCCCGCCGGCCGGAGGGCGGGGAGACATCGAATCGACGTCCGCCATCGTCTGCAGTGCCGATCTCGACGTGATAGCCGAGGGCTGCGAGCAACTCCAGCGTCTCATCCAGGCAGCCGTGCAAATCTCCGATGATGTCGAATGGGCCGTGATCCGTCCGCCGGTCGACCCAGAGCGGTTGGCGAACGATCTCGACCGCCTCGACCTCCTCAGGCGAGTTCAGGATGTAGACGTACCGGAATCCCTCCTTCTGGAGGTGGCGGAGCGACCGCCGCAGCGACTCAGCCTGACGGCGGAGGACGTGTGGGCCAAAGTCGCGATCGGGACGGGCCATGTTCCGATCCCGGCATATTCGCTCCGGCATGTTCAGTACGATCGCGACCGGGATCGCGTGGTGTTCCCTGGCCAGTCGGACCAGCGATGCGCGCGCCTCCCGCTGGACGCTGGTAGCATCGATCACCGTCAACAGTCCGCGCTTCAGCCGCTTGCCAGCGATGTAATTGAGCACATCAAAGGCGTCGGTCGTCGCTTCCAGGCTGTTCTCATCGTCGGAGACGAGCCCGCGGCAATAGTCTGACGAGACGACCTCTGTCGGCCGGAAATGGCGCTTGGCGAAGGACGACTTGCCGGAGCCGGACACGCCGATCAGAGTGACCAGCGACGGGCTTGGAATCGTCAGGCAATGTGAGTCAGGAGCGTGCATCCCATCTGGCTTTCGGTTCGGCGGCATTAGGCGGTGAGTGGTTCGGCGGCCTGTGCATCCGCCTTCGATGTTTGCAGGCGGCTGAAGACCGCCATCTGGCTCGGTTGGCCATGGTCAGCGTCGATCGGCCCGATCCCGGCCATCTCGACGTCATAGCCAAAGCGATCGGCGACGCCCTGAGCCCATACGGCGAACTCGGTCCGCGTCCACTCGAAGCGGTGGTCCGGGTGGCGAAACGAGCCGCTGGCAAGTGTTTCGAAGAGCTGGTTGTACTCCTGGTTGGGAGTGGTCACCACGACGAGGCCCGGGCGCGCCGATTCGAACACGACTCGCTCGAACGCGGCCAGCCGGAACGGATCGAGATGCTCGATGACCTCGACAATTGCCGCCGCCTCGAACCCGGCAAGTCGCTTGTCGCGGTAGGTCAATGCGCCGTGGATCAGCCGTACCCGGCCCTGCGCCGGCCACCGGTCCAGGTGCAGGCGCCGCGCTGCCTGGGCGAGCGCAATGGACGAGGCGTCCACGCCGAGGATCTCGGTGAACTGGCGATCCTCCAGGAGCTGGAGAATCAACTTGCCCTCGCCACAGCCGAGGTCGAGCACGCGCTTGGCTCCGCGCTCATGCAGGACTGCGGCGACTGCCTTCAGCCGCTCGTCATGGAGGCTGATCGGCCGCTCGACGGTCTCTTCGGTGTTCGGCCCCGGGCCACCCTGCCCATCGGGATCGGTACCGTCGTTGCTCCCCATGCGCTCGATCGCATCACGGACCAATGAGCGGCGATATCGCAGGTAGCGATCGGCGATCAGCTTGCGCTCCGGGTGCTGGTCGAGCCAGCCTTCGCCGCGCCGCAGCAACTTTTCGAGCTCGTCCTTGCCGAACCAGTAGTGCTTGTTGTCGTCGAGCACCGGGATCAATACGGTGAGCTGGCGCAGGACATCCTGCACCCGCGCGGTCGTACCGAGGGTCACGCTGTAGGCCGGGCCGGATCCCCATTCCGGGAAATTCTCGTCCAGCGGGAGCCGAACCGCTTCGATACGGTCGTAACTGAGCGGTTCGAACAGTCGCTGCAGCACCACCTCGCCACCCCGGCAGCGGAGGGCGCTGAGTTTGACTTCGAGCGGAATCGGGGTATCGGCAAGCTCGGCCCGTTCACGGGATTGCCCAAGCAGCGCGCTCCGGAAGACGTCGCCGATCGCGACGCTCAACAGAGACGACGCGACGTACGGGCGGTCGTTGACGTACTGGGCGAGGGCAAATCGCGCCGAGCCGGGTCCGCGCCGGACGAGCCGGATCGGGTCGACCTCGACCTGGAGCGCGGCTGTGCATCGGGTATCCGTGGCCTCGGGGTAATAGACGTGCGCCTCGCCAAATGACAACCCGAACGATTGGCGGCGGCCGGGGTGCTTGTGCAGCAGGAAGCCGAGGTCGTCGGCCGGGACGTGCGTGGTGGTGAGGCTCAGCAGCATGGCGAACGGACGGCCGCCGCCGCGGTGCGGGTTCGCGCGCTACGGCGTGCCGGCCGCCGGGAACTCGACGCCGCGATAGA
>DASQCG010000518.1:0-1841 GCA_035634825.1 Thermomicrobiales bacterium
TGGCGAGGCTGAGTCGGTGGCCCATGCGGCGGTCAATCGCGACTGACGCCTCATGTCGCTGGAGGGCTTCGGCGACGTTGCCACTCGTGAACGCGACGATGCCCAGGCTGTTGATGGCGGCCGACTCGTAGTGATCCAGGCCGTGGGCCCGCGTCATCGCCAGCATTTCCTCGAAACACGTACGGGCATCCTGGATCCGACCCGTTTCGAGCGCGATTTTCCCGAGCAAGTCCAGGAGCTCGGCCGCAATCCGGTGATCACACGCGGCCCGAGCCAGGGTGAGTCCGGCGGTGGCATTCAGTTGGGCATCGGCAAAGTCCAATTGACGATAGGCCATCCAGCCGGCCCCGACCATGGCGGAGGCACGCACGCCGGGTGGAGCATCGGGGGCGGCAGCCAGGCTTTGTCTCAGCCAGTCCCGGCCTTCGACAAAGAGGGTGCGCCAATCCCAAATCCAGGATGCGCCGTCCGCAAGAGCCAGGTCAGCGAGGACGTCTCCGGTTTCTTCGAACCAGGAACGCGCGGCCCGAATGTTTGCAAGCTCGCCGGTCAGGAGTACCAGCCAGTCACTCGCTCGGTGCGTGTCGCGGAGTTCGTTTCCGGTCCGGACCAACTCGAGGATATACCGGGCGTGCAGTTCACGCGTGGCCTTCTCGTCGCCGGATTCGGCCAAGCGCTCGAGGCCGAACTCGCGAATCGTTTCGAGCACCAGGAAGCGCGATTCTCTGCTCAGATCGTCAATCGGCCGGATGAGGCTCGCATCGACCAGCGCGCTCACTCCGGCGAGGGCATCGATTGTTGAATCGGGGGCCGTGATGGCCTCTGCCGCATCGAGATTGAAGCCGCCGCTGAAGACTGACAAACGGCGAAACAGACGTTGCTCGGTCTCCGGGAGCAAGTCGTAACTCCAGGCGATGGTATTGCGCATCGTTTGTTGACGTTCGGGCAGATCACGGGGGCCGCCGGTCAGGAGCGGCAGACGGCGGTCGAGCCGGGCGAGCAGGGCCGCAGGACTCAGGACGTTGATGCGCGCGGCGGCCAACTCGATTGCGAGAGGGAGCCCATCCAGGTGCTGGCAAATCGCCGCCACGTCCGCCGCGTTCTCGTCACTGACAGCAAACCCGGACCCGACTGCGGCAGCCCGCGAGGCGAAGAGCGTTCCCGCCTCAGACTCGGTCACATCTCGACTCGTCACACGGGATGACCTGGGTATTGCCAGCGGAGGGACTGGATAGATCTGCTCGCCGGACACATGCAGTGGAACGCGGCTCGTAATCAGGACCGTGAGGTTCGGGCAGGTATCAAGCAGGGTGCCGAGGTCCGCGACGGCTGCGGTGACATGCTCGAAATTGTCCAGGATCAACAGCAGGTGACTCTTGCCGATCGCGTCCCGCACAAGATCGACGATTGGCGCTCCCCGCTCGGGCACGCTCAACGTCTGCGCAATTGTGGGGAGCACAAGTGTGGGATCTCGCAACTGGGCGAGCCGAACGAACGCCACGCCGTCCGCGAAGCGCGGCTGGGGCTTGTGCGCGACGGCCAGGGCCAGCCGGGACTTGCCGATACCGCCGGGGCCGGTGAGGGTGACGAGGGAAATGGCGGGATCGGCGAGGAGCCGGCAGACATCAGCCAGTTCTCTCTCGCGGCCGACCAGCGGCGTGCGGGGAGACGGTGTCGGCGCGGGTTGGAGGCGTCGCGGAGCCGTGGTCATCGTGTTCGCCTGTCAATGTGGTTTCGATCATAGCGGGTCGGTCAACGACGGGAAACCCGGATCAGATGGGCGGCGGGCCAAGTGGGTGTTCAACTCAGGTGTGATCCTGACAACCGGGATTGCTATGATT
>DASQCG010000519.1:0-3634 GCA_035634825.1 Thermomicrobiales bacterium
GCACTACCACGTGCCGCCAATGTCTCGGCAACCGAAATGCCCTCTGGCGACGGAAAATTATCCGGCAGCAACTCTCCGTCGCTCAGCCAATGGACGAAGGCGTCAACCCGGTCCACGGCGTCGGCGACCGCATCGTCAGGAGACTCGGCATTGACCTGAAAACCCGGTAGAGCCGGAATGAACAGGAGTGTCTCAGTCGACCAGGTCTCGATGACCGCCTCCCAGCTCATCTTCGCGCCACCCGAATCACGGCCGAAAGGCGATCGAGCGACCACTCGCCCTCGGTCGTATTGTCGGACTGATAGATGTAGTGGAGTCCATCCAGGGCCGAGTCTCGCGCCGGGAAGTCGGACCGGAAATGGGCGCCCCGGCTCTCCTCGCGGAAGAGCGCGGCTGATGCGATGGCATGCGCTGCCAGCACCAGATTGGCCGTGATCCAAGCGTCCCGATCTCCCGGGTGCGCCGGGAGCTGCCGGGAAAGCTGTTCCAGCTCGGCGATTGCTGTCGTCAGGCCGGCTTGATCCCGCACGACGGAGACGTATCGGCTCATGGTCTGCTGGATCGATGACCGGAACTCCGCCAGATTCGTCTCGTGTCCATCCAGCTCCCGATCCGGTGATTGCGTCTCGATCGGAGCGGAATCGCCGCCGGGCGCGATGTGCAACCCCGCTGCCGCTTTCCGGCCGAAGACGAGACCTTCGAGAAGCGAATTGCTGGCCAGCCGGTTCGCTCCGTGGACACCCGTGCAGGCCGCCTCGCCGACCGCCAGCAACCCGGGCAGGCTGGTCACGCCAGACTCTTCGGCGATGACCCCGCCCATGAAATAGTGCGCGGCCGGCGCTACCGGGATCAGGTCAGTGGCGAGATCGAGTCCGCGGGTATCAAGCTCCCGCGCGATCGTCGGGAATCGCCGCCGCATCTTCGGGCCGTCGAGGTGGCGGAGATCGAGGAACACGTGATCGGCGCCGTCGGCCACCATCTGCTTCTGAATGCCGCGAGCCACGACATCCCGCGGCGCCAGTTCGGCCAGCTCATGCTCGTTCAGCATGAACCGATTGCCGGCGTGATCCCGCAGGTACGCGCCTTCACCGCGAACCGCTTCAGAGACGAGGAACGGCGTCTTGCCGGAAAGCTGCAGGACGGTCGGGTGGAACTGGCAAAACTCGAGATCGGCGACGGCCGCGCCCGCCCGAATCGCCATCGCCAAGCCATCCGCGGTCGCCGCCGGCGGGTTCGACGTCGTCGCCCAAAGCTGACCCGCGCCACCGGCCGCAAGCACGACCGCCTGGGCCGTCAGCGCGACCGTCTCGCCGTCCCGAAGGGCGATCAACGCACCAGTGCATGCGCCGTCTGAGACGATCAGATCAATGGCAAAGGCACATTCGAGAATCTGGACATTCGCCCGCGACCGTACCGCCGCGACCAGGGCGCGCTCGATTTCAGCGCCGGTCGCGTCGCCACCGGCATGGAGCACGCGCCGCCGGCTGTGTGCGGCCTCACGGCCGAGGGCGAGCTCGCCGGTTTCCTCGTCCCGGTCGAATGCCGTGCCGAGCGAAAGGAGCCAGTCGACCGCGTCAGGCCCGTCGGCGACCAAATCATGCACCGCCTCAGGGTCACTCAGGCCCGCGCCCGCGTAGATCGTGTCCTGCTCGTGCAGCTCGATCGTATCGTCGCCGCCGATCGCCGCCGAGAGTCCGCCCTGCGCCCAGCGCGTGTTGCTCTCCCCGAGGTTTCCCTTTGTCAGCAGTGCCACGCGCACATCAGCAGGAACCGAGAGTGCGAAAGCCAGACCGGCCACGCCGGCTCCGATGACGATGACGTCGACTCTGGCTTGGCGGTCAGCGGATTCCGGATTGATCAGCGTAATCGGAAAGCCTGCGGTATCGGGTGCGTTGTTCAACGAGCGTTGCCTCGTGCGTGAGGAGATGGTGCATATAGCGTGTAGAACGATACCGGATTGCAAGGCATCGGGTATCAGATTTCGATCTGCGATTCGACGAGGGTCAGCAAATCTTCAAGCTCAGGCAGGTGTTGCCGCACGAACTGGCCGATCTGTTCGGCGCGCGTGAACGGGAGCTCATATGTGACCCGGACGGCGATGCCCTGGTCGACTTCATCCCAAACAGCATGCTGGTTCTCGGCGAGGTGACCTCGGGCGATGTTCGGCAGCATGATCCGGACCAGGCGCTGTTGTGCGCGTCGCTTCCACTCGTTCTCTTCGTCCGCAAATATGCCCGGCGACGAGGCCCACATCTCGACGTGGTAGCCGTCCATGCCGACCCGGACGTCGACTCTACCGGCTTCATCGTCCAGTGCGACAGTCCAGCGCTGCTGATCGTCGTAGGTCGTGTAGGCATAGAAGCCGGCCGCGGCAAGCGATTCCCGCACCGGTTCGAGCGCCTGCTTGTCGCGCTCGACGATGTCGATATCCTCGTCGAGCGAGGAGATCGTCAAGTCAATTGGGCGGTCAAGTTGAAAGTCGTCGTCCACAAGTCATGACCAGGGTTACAAAACGATCTTTTCGACATCCGGCGGTTTTGTCCCTGCGGCAAAGCGACCGGGGTGGAAGGGATTGTCTGCGCTCCTGACGCTTCCGGCAAGAACGTCGGCGAGCAACCGGCTACCGGACGGAGAGCCCATGATCCCGTGCCCGCTGTAGCCGGTGTTGAGGTAGAGACCCTCGATGTCATTGGCGGGTCCGATCAATGGCTTGTGATCCGGAGTCACCGTGTATTGGCCGGCTGTAAAGAGGTAGCGATCCGGCGTCAAGTCCGGTGTGATCTCGTTCCAGAATGGGCAGAGCCGGCCAATTCCGCGGTCCGAGCGCAGGATCAAATCCGGCCATGATTCGTCCCGCTCGACCGGCCAGGTCGCGGGCCGATCCGTTTCCGGCTGCGCCCAGGCCATGAGTGCGCCGCCCGCATGGGGTCGCCAGTGAGCGCCGGTATTGGCGTCGATCGTCATCGGCGCGTCTTGCGGGATCCGCTCGTCGGCGTCGACGATGATCCGGTGGCGACGCCAGCGGGCAACCGGCAACGGCTCGGGGCTGATGTCGGGGCTGAAGGGTCCCGCCGCGAGCACCACGGTGGATGTCACGATGCGGCCGCGGCTGGTCAGCACGCCGGTGACTCGATTCGCGCTTGTTTCAACCGCGGTGACCGCAGTCTCGAGCGCGATTGGCGCGCCGGACGCGTCGAGGAAGTGATTGGCTGCCAACCCACTGTCGATCCAGCCGTCTCGCTGCCGGAAGCTGCCGACGACGATCTCATCAGACATCCACGGGAATCGATAGCGGATGTCATCACCGCTCAGGAGCTCGACATCGGTGACACCGAGCGACTGTTGCCGCGCGACGCGATCCCGGAATGGCGCGAGGTCTGCTTCGTCCGTGGAGGCGAACAGGTACCCGTTCTGGGTCAAGTCGATCTGGGCCGATGGATCGCCGATGACGTTCCGGAAGTTCTCGTAGATATCGAGGCTCTCGGTCGTCTGGGTGATATTTTCCGGCTCGGCGAACTGGCAGCGAATGGCGTGGGCGGAAACCGACGTCGTCGCCGAGGCCACCGCGTCCGACCGCTCGATCACGACCGGACTGCGGCCGGATCGGGAAAGGAAGAACGCTGACGCACAGCCG
>DASQCG010000520.1:0-4817 GCA_035634825.1 Thermomicrobiales bacterium
GCGGCCGTGGCCGCGGCGGTCGAGCACATCAAGCAGCTGGGAGCCAAGGTAATCGAGGTCTCGCTCCCGCACACGAGCTATGCCCTGGCGACCTACTACATCACTGCTCCGGCCGAGGCAAGCGCCAACCTGGCCCGGTTCGACGGCGTGCGTTATGGCCTGTCCTGCGACGCTGGCTCACTGAAGGCGATGTACGAGACAACTCGCGGAAGTGGCTTCGGCGATGAGGTCAAGCGCCGGATCATGCTCGGCACCTATGCGCTCAGTAGCGGCTATTACGACGCCTATTACGTCAAGGCGCAGAAGGTCCGGACCCTGATCAAGCAGGATTTCGACCAGGCATTTGCATCGGTCGATGCGATCGTCGCGCCCACCTCACCAACCGTCGCGTTCCGTCTCGGCGCGCGGACCGACGACCCAGTGCAGATGTACCTGGCCGACGTCTTCACGATCCCCGCGAACATGGCAGGGATCCCGGGCATCGCGGTTCCGTGCGGCTTCAGCGATGGCCTTCCGGTCAGTTTGCAGGTACTTGGGCGCTCGTTCGATGAGCAGACAATCCTGCGCGTCGCCCACGCCTACGAGCAGTCCACCGAGTGGCACAAGCGGCGCCCGCCGGTCTAAAGCGAGCCTCCGAAACTTGTCAGCAAGGCGGCGGCCCGGTACAATTCGTCCGGGCCGTTAGCTCAATTGGCAGAGCAACTGACTCTTAATCAGTGGGTTGAGGGTTCGAGTCCCCCACGGCTCACCAGCCAAATAGCCCGGAATAACGGGCAGACGGAGAAACCGGAGCGTTGCAACCGCCCCGGTCTTTTCGTGTCTGACAGCCAAACACGTTTCGATGAATTGCGCCGACTGCCAGACAATACCGCGGGCGTTCCGCTTGTCCAATGTGGCCAGCTATCACGTGCCGGTCACAACTGCCGAGTTGGCGTCGCCAGCCAGGAATTCGTCGCCCAATCCGAGCGGCTCGCTCAGCGCGAATAAGATGATCTCCGTGATCTCGTCCGGCCCGTTCTACGGCCGGATCGGCCCGTCCAGCCAGGTGATAGCGTCCTCCTCGTCGGATGTGCCGTGCTCAGTGGCGAGTTGGTCGACGGTTTTCCAGCCGACCATTTGGCGGTGTCAGTTGGATTGCGGGCCTGAGTTGGTGATGGCCCGGTGTTCACACACCGGGCCATCACCTGGTTCCTAGAGAGTCTGGCGCGCCGCGGTTACATCGCGTTGGAGGTTTGGCGCGCGGAGATCGCGTCGAGTACGGCCATCTCTGCGTAGTCGATCGAGTCGAGCGCATAGTTGATCGCGTAGGTCGCGCTCTCTTCCGCGTCGTCGGCCGCTTTGAGAGCCTTCTTCTTGTCGTGCTGGTATTGGCGCGCGTCGATCTTGGTGCGGATCTGGTCTACGTCGCTATGTAGCTTGTCCTGCATCTGATTCCACGACGAGGCGATGCCTTCCTGTGTCTTGGCAACTTGCGCATCGAGTGTCGCCTTACGCTTCGCGGCGGCAGCCTGGATCTCGTCCTCACGTTTTTCAATTGATTCAGCAGCGTGATTCTTCGCAGCCGCTGTGGCCTCCTCGGCCTTCTTGGCCCGGACGGAAAGATCGGAGAGCTGTTCGGACAACGGCTTTGTCATAGTCTGGCTCCTTCTCCATTCCCGGCACTCACGATCAGAGCGCGGGCGTTCTCGTCGCCGACGAAGGAAAATCGTATGGTCGTCCACACCTTGTGGATCTGGAATTGGCCATACGGGCGCAATGTGATCCTAGGACCGTGAAGTAAAAGCGGCAAGGTGCAGAAAAGTCGTACGGCGTTGTTGGGGCCACGCGAAATGGCGATGGCTGCGCGAAGGCCGGTCGCCCGAAGAATGCCGATCCGCCTGAAATCCGCCGTCCCCTGGGTCAATCTGGCCCAGACGACTGATCCCAGGGTAGGCGAAGCGCAGACCAGTTGTGATCGCCAGACCTGGCTGACTACCTTAGCGCCAGCGCACGATGACAATGACGACGCTAAGGACGATGCCCGCGCCCACCACGGTCCAATAAATCAACTCGGTGATGCGACGGTTGGACAGCATGGCTCACGCCTCCTCCTGCGCCGGCAACTGAGCGGCCGGGCCCGCTCCATACGATTCCGGAGCGTCTTCGGGATCGGAGTCAGCCTCATCAGTGATGTCGGCAGCGGCGAGCATCTCGGCAGCCACTACGACGTACCGAGCCGCATCAAACGGCACCGCGCTCCCATCGGCGCACAGCGCGTTGGCGACCTGGTAGAAGGCGGAGCGCGCCGCGACCCGCTCCGGCGCTGTCCCGCACCAGTCGGCAGCGGCCCAGGCTGCCTGGCGAAAGCCCGGGTCGCCCGACACGACTCCCGGCCATGTCGCGACGAAGCGGCGGGCAGCAATCACGATACTCAGGGGGCGCGGATCGCCAGATGCGGACCGTGTCGGCACACCGTGGAGCGACGCCCGCACATCGCGCAGGGCCAGCACCGGGATGAAGGTTCGCACCGGTCGGGGCCAGTAGTAGGCCACCGCCTCGGCCGCGGCCGCCCGCACGAGTTGATCGGCCTCGTCGCGTGCCGCCGGGTCGTCGCATGCGGCCCGATAGACATTGGCAATCACGGCTTCAATGGATTCGGTCTTACGGGCATATGGGGAGGTATTCATTGGATGGCGCCTGCGGGATTTCGACGGTTCAGGGCGTCCGCGCGTCCACACCCGCAGCGTATGAGGACCAGGAGATGAGGATGTTAAGTGACTGTGAAATCTTCCCTGGCCAGTCAACCAGTGAATCGAACGCCATATCGGCCGATATCCACCGGGCATTTCGCCGGTGCAGAGGCAGCCATCGGGCGCACGTCGGCTTTTCTGCCAGGGGCGTCCCAATGGGCCGGAGGCAGAGGCTGGGCCGACGCGGTCACGGCGCCCGATGACCTGCCGGATGGTAGCTACCGAAGCGCTGGCAATCATCAATTGGGTGTTAACAACCTTGGGAACTTTAAGTTTCTTTTGCGCGTAGCCTACTTTTCAATACCGCCGGGACCGGGCGAGATTGTCACGGCGGACGGTCGCTCCAAAAGGACTAATCACGCAGACTCCTTACAATTCAAATCGATCTCTTCCTTTCGCTTAATCCTGCATTAACGCCCCTAAGGCACGCCTCGGTTACGCTCGAGCCAGGGCAGCGAGCCCTGACATGTAGAGCTAAAAGGAGCAGATGCCTGCGATGGTGACACCTCTCGTTACTGTATCCGGGCAGACCTTCGGGTTCACGGCTGGTGAACTGGTTTATGACGCCAGAGGCCGACGGCTCGGCATGCGGCGCGACATGCTCGTCGTCAATGGCCGCGGCCTGACAGTGGCGCGTATTGACGGGTCAGTCCTGCACTGGCCGTCGGTTCTACGACGCCCGATCGTGCGGCTCCGTCGCACTGTCGTTTCTTAACCCCCTCGCCTGGTCAGCACTCCAGGCTCACGTCACGGCGCCGGTGAGGCGCATCAACTGTGCAAGCAACACCAATTCCGAGCGTAGCCACTTACCGCACGGCGTCCACCAAGATGAGCCCTTGGAGCTCTGATAGCCGATCAACCATCCGACTGAACGGCTGATTCTCGGCATCGCGCATCCTGAGGTCTCCGCAACTTAGGCCAGTCGACCAACACTTGATGTTTCTCTGATTCATTGCTCGACGACGGAGATGTACCTGATCCAGGTTCGGCCCAGGACGGGGTTGTGATAGACGCCCTGAATGTTGGGCTTGATGACGTAAATGCGATTCAGGTTATAGAGCGGGATGACCGGAGCATCGGCCACGAGGATCGACTCCGCCTGGACGTACCGGGCAACTCGCGCGCTGGCGTCCGTCATCACGGCCGCTTCCCTGACCATCTGGTCGAACGCGTCGTTCTTCCAGTGGCTGTGGTAGAAGTCGGCTCGGGAGTCGAAAAGCTGATTGTGCCAGTTGGCCGGGTCTTCCCAATCCGAGCCAAATTGGTAGATAGACAAATTGAATGGCTGGCCCGCGCGGGACTGGAACCAATCCTGATAGCCCGCTTCCTCCATCGGATTGAGCGCAATGTTGATCCCGAGGCTCGATTTCCACGCCGATTGCAGATATTCCGCCGTGGTCTGCTCTGCGAAATCATTGGCATGAAAGACGAGCGACAGCTCCGGGAAACCTTGCCCTGAGGGATATCCGGCCTCGGCCAGGAGTTGTTGGCCACGCGTGGCGTCTTCGCCAAGGCTCGCCATAGGGTTGTATCCCGGAATGTCGGGCGGTAGCACCGTTCCCGCGGGCGAGAACACTCCGCCAAGAATCTCGTTCGCGAGCGTCTGCCGATCGATAGCCAACGAAAGTGCTTGCCGGACCCGGACGTCGGACGTCGGCGCATTCGTCGTATCGCAAACGACGAATCGCGTGGCCGACCGCGGGTAAATATGCATTTGCGCATTCAAGCCCGCATCGCCCTTGACGCGACCGAAGTCGACGAATGAGACCTGTGCTTGATCGAGTTCGTCGTTTTCGTACGGGACAAGCGCCTGGGAGGCGTCGTCATCGAAGAGCGTGTAGGTGGCCCTGGTGATGATCGCCGGCTCACCGTGATAGCGAGAGTTCCGTTCGAAGGCCATGCTCAGGTCGTGCTCCCACGACACAAGCATGTACGGTCCATTCGAGACCATCTTGCCGGCCTCGGTCCAATCATTACCCTCGGCTTCGATCACATGGCGCGGCACAGGGTAGTAGGTCCAGATCGTAGCCAGGAGCGGGAAATAGGGCGTTGGTCCCTCCAGTGTCACTCTGAGCGTGCTGTCGTCGA
>DASQCG010000521.1:0-3114 GCA_035634825.1 Thermomicrobiales bacterium
GGCGGTAACTGGGCGGGCCGACACCGTCGCCGCTATCGTCCGACCCATCAGCGCATCCAGGAACCCGTCTGCGGAGGGAAAGCGATCCTCCGGGCGCTTCGCGAGCGCGCGCATTGTCGCGGCCTGAACTGCCGGCGAGACGCCTCCCGGGACGTACTGGCTCGGGAATGGCGGCGGTTGATTCTGGTGCGCCATCATCATCGCAACCGGATTGTCGGCAGCGAATGGCAACCGCCCGGTCAGCAACTCGAAGAGCACCACACCTGTCGCGTAGATGTCTGTGGCGGCCGTGACCGACTCGCCCCGGCCTTGCTCCGGCGCCATGTACGCCGCGGTGCCGAATGTGGTGTCAGTACCGGTCAGGCGCGGGCTATCGGCCAGGAGGGCAATCCCGAAATCGGTGATCAACACCTCGCCGTCCCGGTCGATCAGCACGTTATCGGGCTTGACGTCGCGGTGAACGATGCCCGCCCCATGGATCGCGGAGAGCCCTCGGAGGACCGGCGAAATCACCTTGATGACATCCGCCTCCGGCATCCCGCCCGGGAAGCGGCGCAACTGGTCTCGCAGGGTCTGGCCCTGCACGTATTGCATCGCGATGTAGACCGTATCGGGATCCTGGCCAAAGTCGTAGAGTCGGACGACATTCGGGTGCGAAACCGAGGCAGCGGCCCGTGCCTCGCGCACGAAGCGGAAGACGAAACGCTCATCCCGCGCGTACTGGGAGCGCAGGATCTTCAGCGCGACGGCTCGCTCCAATCGCGTATCCCAGGCACGCCAGGTAACCGCGAAGCCACCCTCGCCAATCGTTTCCAGGAGCTCGTAGCGGCCGCCGATCAACGCGCTTGTCATGCCACCAGTTGGACAGTCAGCATCAACAAGCCACCGCCATAACGAAGACCCGGGGACAGGTCGTCCCCAGCAGAGCAAATGGTACGCCAGACATTCGGGCGTGCCCGGATTCGATTGGGGGTTTGAAATGGTCCCGGCGCACCTGTGGGTGCGTCGGGACCGCTTCAACCTTCGCTGAACGCCCTAGAACAGCAAAAGCAAGAGAATGATGATGACGATCAGGGCAAGCAGCCCGCCACCTATCCGCATGTGATCGCTCCCCTTTTACCCGGGATCCGTGCACCAACCGCGCGGATCTGTCCCTATCGTACGGAGTCGATCCCCCGGGCTATCCCATGCTCGGCTACGAATGCATCCGACTTGACACCCGGAATTGAAGCGGGATAATTCGGCAGTCTCCGGCTACCCACTTCAAGGTCCTACGGTACGGTCACCCTGTTGTTCGCACCGTCCCAATCGCAATGGGACATGTTGCGCCCCAGGGGCGCCCCCAGCGAGAAGCATGATGTTGAGTTCGACCACGGAATCCCGGACGGGTCTCCGTCGGCATGCCTCACTGCTCTTCCTGCTTGCCGCGGGAGGCTTCACCAGTGCGCTCAACGTGACACTGTTGAGCCCCCTGATTGTCCAGATCGCCGACGAGTTCGGTGTCAGTGAGGCTGCGGCGGGACAACTGGCGACGTTGACCGCCGCTTGCGCCGGCCTGACGGGAATCGTCGTCGCCCCCTGGATGGACCGATATTCACGGCGTTTCTGGTTCCGCCTCGAATGCAGCATGTTGGCGGTGGGAACGATCATCTCCGCGATCGCCCCGGAATTCGGCTGGATGTTCCTCGGTCGAATCCTTTGCGGCCTGGGCGGCGCGGTGATTGGCGCGAACTGCCTCGCGACCTGCGGTGATCTCTTTCCGGACACCGGTGAGCGAAATCGGGCCATCGGGCTCGTCAACAGCGCCTTCACGCTCGGCGCGGTGTTCGGATTGCCTATCGTCGCGATGACTGCGGACTTGACCAGCTGGCGGGTCGCGATCGCGATTCCCGCACCGCTGGCCATCGCGGTCCTGATCGGCACGCGCCGGATTCCGGCGACGGTTCGGCGCCTAGCCGAAGGCTCGATCTGGACCGCCTGGCGCGCGGGCTACGGCCGGGTCGTCCGGTCACGGGAGACAGTCTGGCTGCTGGCGTCGGAAATGTTGCTGCAGGTCGTCTGGTTCGGCTGGCTGATTTACTTCGGCGCGTTCACCCATAACGTCTACGCCACAACTGCCGCGCTACTGTCGTTGCTCTTCTTCGTCGGCGGCGGGGCGGAAATCCTCGCCAACAACCTGGCGCCGATCCTGACCCGAAGTCGGTCGACCGCTGCCGTGGCGTATCCGGCCGTGGCGATCCAGGCGATAAACCTGCTCATGATCGGCATTGCACACAACCGCGAATGGTCGATGTTCCCGTTCATTGCCATCGGCAGCTTCAGCGGGGCGCTGATCTTCATCTGCCTCAACATCGCGCTGCTCGACTCGTTGCCAAGCGACCCCGGGGCAGTTATGTCTCTCATGTCGGCCAGCCTGGAGCTCGGCGGATCCTTGGGTGTGGCCCTGACCGGGCTGAGCCTGGCGTTGCTCAACGACTTCGAGGCCGTCTATCGCCTGCTCGGGGCAATCGCGCCTTTGATCGCTATCACCTTCTGGCTCAGCACGCGCAACCGGTCCCCGACCAGAGAGGCGATCGTCGCACCGGTCAACGCCTGATTCATGCCGGCGCCCGGTAGCGATCGTCGCCCTCCGCCAAGGCTTCGACGATGTACTTGCCGATCTGTAGCGACGACGTGGCCGCTGGGGAGGGCGCGTTGCGGACATGCAGGATGCCCTCCTGCCGATCGATCACGAAGTCGTCGACCATCTCGCCGCCGGTAGTCAGCGCCTGGGCGCGGACACCAGACGGTCCGGCCGCGAGATCGTCTTGGGTCAGCTCCGGCACGTAGCGCTGGAGGGAGGCAAGGAAGCGCTTCTTGCTGAGATCGCGCGCCATCTCATCCACTCCGGTGCGCCAGTGCTTCCGCCCGAACTTCAGGAAGCCGCGACTCGTGAAGAGCCGGGCCATGTCCATCAGGTTGACGTCGCGGAACCGGTACCCCTCGCGTGAGAAGGCGAGCACCGCATTAGGTCCAAGCCATATATCGCCATTGATTCTCGGCGTGAAATGGACGCCCAGAAACGGAAACTGCGGGTCCGGCACCGGATAGATGTTGGTGCGGATCAGGTCCCTG
>DASQCG010000522.1:0-6093 GCA_035634825.1 Thermomicrobiales bacterium
ATGGTCCGGATCTTGCCGTGCGGGAAGAGCACCAGGTAGGCGGCCAGCACCCCGGAGATCGCTCCAGATGCGCCGATCAGCGGCGAAACGCTGTCCGGGTTGATCGCGATCTGCAATCCACCCGCGGCGAGTCCGCAAATCAGGTAGAAGATCAGGTACTTGATGTGCCCCATCGTGTCTTCGATGTTGTCGCCGAAGACCCAGAGGAAGAGCATATTGCCGCCGATGTGTAACCAGCCGCCGTGCATGAACATGCTCGTGATCAGGGTAATCAGATTATTGCCATGGCTGATCTCAGCCGGAACGGCGCCCCAGTCCGTGATGAATCGCTCAAGGTCGGGCTGGGTCAGTGTCAGTTGGTAGAAGAAAACGATGAAGTTGAGCGCGATGATGGCGTAGTTGACATATGGACGGGAACGGATACCGCGGTTCTCGTCACCGATCGGGAACATGCGTTGTCGGCTATGTGCGCTAGAACTTGACCACGTCTCGGACGCTGGTTGCGAACCACCCCATCACGCGTGAGCGGTTTTCCTTGCCGCTGTAGGGCGCGAACGCGAGACCGAGGAGCATGCCGTAGACGAAGAACTTCATCTTGGCCTGGGCTTTGTCGATCATGATGTCTGCGTCATCCCCATTTCGCTAGGTCGGCTGCCGATCAGGACATCTACCGGCGGTGTCTCTACAGGCGGCACACCGGCCGGCCGAGTAGAGGTCACGGTATCGGTCGGCGCATTCTGGAACGGAACCATGTCCAGCGCCTTGAAGAGCACGCGCTCGACCGATTGCTGGATTTGATCCCTCGTCCGGCGTCCGGACTGGGGTGCGTTCAGGAATGCGGCCGCCACACCGGCGCTGGCACCGACCAGTACGCCAAATACGAACGCGGCTCGATGTTTCGATGAGACCATACGCGTGCTCCCCGGTTTTTCAGACGGCGTTGACACGTGTCACACGCGCATCCTACCAGTCAGCCTAACCGAAACGCCAAGAGTCGGCCGAAGATTGGCGACAAACCGGCCTCTCAGGCCCTGCTGCGGTACCATTGCAGAACGATCAGTCTGACCGGACAGGTGAACCGATTCAGTATCCATCGGTTCCCATTTCATGTGCCGCGCAGACCAGGCACTCTTGAGGATTCGCAAGACCTGATGGCACCTGCCCAGTCGAGCACGGCCGCCGCGCCGCCAACGCACCCAGAGGCCGTGCTGCCCCGCTTGACGCGACTCGAGCTGATCGGGTTCAAGAGCTTCGCCGCAAAGACCGTCTTCCAGTTCGAACGCGGCATTACCGCCGTCGTCGGGCCGAACGGAAGTGGCAAGTCGAACATCGCCGACGCCGTGCGCTGGGCACTGGGCGAGACCAGTTACAGCTCGCTCCGCAGCAAGAAGACTGAAGACGTCATCTTCGCGGGTGGCGCGGGCAAGGCCCCGGCCGGGATGGCTGAGGTCACGCTCACCTTCGACAACGCGACCAGCTGGTTGCCGATCGATTTCACGGAGGTCACGGTTACGCGCCGCGCCTTCCGCAGCGGCGAGACTGCCTACCTGATCAATGGCCGCAAGGTTCGCCTCAAGGACATCCACCGGCTCACCGCCTCGCTCGGTCAGAGCTACACCGTCGTCGGGCAGGGTTTGGTTGATGCCGCCCTCAGTCAGCGCGCGGAGGAGCGGCGTGGCCTCTTCGAGCATGCGGCCGATCTGACCGGCCTCCGGCTTAAGGCCGCCGAGGCCGAGCGCAACCTGGCCGAGACCCAATCCAACACCGCCCGGCTGACCGATCTCCTGGCCGAGGTCGAGCCGCGCCTGCGCTCGCTCGAACGCGCGGCCCGGCAGGCCAATGAGTACCGGGATGTGCGCGATCGCCTCCGCATGCTCCAGCGCGGTCATTTCCGTCGTCTGTTGCTGGACGTCACTGAGCGATTGGCGGCAGTCGAACAGGTTGCGCTGGCAGGAGAATCGAGCGCGGAGACGGTTCAGACGCGGCACGACGGGTTGACCGCCCGGGCCGCTGCGATGCGTACGGAGCGGGATGACGCCGCCGATGTGCTCGAGCAACACCGGGCCGGCCTCCAGGCCACCGCCGAGCAGCTCCGCCGCGTCCTCCATGAGCGCGAGATTGCCGGCGAGCGACTGGCCGCGCTGGTCCGCCGGCGCGAAGACATGGCCGAGACCCAGCAGGGCCTCGAGGAGCAAATTACCGGCGTCCTGGCCGACCTCGAGGACGTTCGTGCCCAGTTGGCCGCCGCTGACGCATCCGCAGCCGCCGCGCGTGAGGAGCGGGACAAGGCCGATGCCGCGATGGCCGCTGAGCGGTCCGAGCGCGCCGCCGCCGAACGGGAGCACGCCCGGCTCCTGGCGCTGGTCACCGACCGCGAACGCCAGATCGCCGACGCCTCCCGGCGCAAGGCGCTGCTCGTTCAACGGGCCGAGACCGACGCCGCCGAGCGGGAACGATCCGGCCAAACCACAAGCGATCGCCGCGAGCGGTTGGAGCGGCTGAATGCCGACATCTCCGCGCTGCACCAGGCGGAAGCGGCCGCCGGCCAGCGGCTGGGGGCGATCGACGAGGAAGTTGCGGAGATCGCCGCCAACGTTCGCGCCGTGCAGGCGGAGATCGATCAGGCTCGCGAAACTGTCCGCGCGAATGAGCGCGCAACCGCCGAGTCATCGGCGCGACTTCGCGAGCTGCGGCGCATTCACGAGAGTGGAGCCGGACTTTTCGCCGGTGTCCGCGCCGTCGTTCAGGGGGCCAGGAGCGGCAAGCTCTCCGGCGTGCGCGGCACGCTCGCGGAATTGATCCAGCTCCCCGCCGCGTACGACACCGCGATGGAAGTCGCCTTGGGCGGCCACATCCAGGACATCGTCGTCGAGACGTGGGCCGATGCCGAGACCGCGATCCGCTACCTCAAGAAGGAAAACGCCGGCCGGGCAACCTTCCAGCCGATCGATACTGTCCGTGGGCGGCGTCCCCAGTCCGATGCGCTTCGGGATATCCGCGGGCTGAAGGGCGTGCACGGCGTCGCCAGTGAATTGCTGACCGTTCCGGGCGATCTCGAAGGCATTGTCAATGCGCTGCTCGGCCGCTCCCTGGTCGTCGACGATCTCGATGTGGCGCGGGCCTGTCTGCCGCACCTGCCCTCGGGCTGGAACGCAGTCACGCTGACTGGCGAGATCGCCCGCACGGTCGGATCAGTCACGGGCGGCGCGGCCGTGCGGGAGAGCGGCGCGCTCGGCCGGGAACGTGAGCTGCGCGAGCTGCCGGACGAGATTGCGCAGCACGACAAGCAGCTGGGGATTGCCCGGACCGCCCTGACCGACGCCGAAACCCGCGCCCGGAAGCAGCAGGAGCATCGCCAGCAGCTCGAAGCGGAGAGATCGGCGATCGTGGCGGCCCGGCGAGAGCGCGAGCAGCAGCGAAACCGGATCGCCGGTTGGGTCAAGGAGCTTGACCGCGAGGAGGAGCGCGCCCGTAGCCGATCCGAGACCCTCGATCGTGAGCAGAGTGCGGCCGACGCCAATCGCACCGCGATTGAGCAGGAGCTGGCCCGGCTCGCATCGGAACGAGATGCGGCGAGGTCGCAGCTCGACTCCAGCGCCGGTCTGATGAGCCATGACCAGTCGGCACCCTCTGGCACCGATCTGGCCCTGCGTGAGGCACAGCGGCAGCTTGCGACGCATGAGGAGCGGCTGAA
This sequence comes from Thermomicrobiales bacterium, assembly GCA_035634825.1. Lineage (GTDB taxonomy): Bacteria > Chloroflexota > Chloroflexia > Thermomicrobiales > UBA6265 > DASQCG01. The sequence goes on from DASQCG010000522.1 coordinate 3,695, forward strand.
TGCCGAGCGTCGGCGGGAATCGGCCCTGACCTCCCAGCACACCGCCCTCCTGCAGGAGCGGTCGATGCGGGCAGAGCGTGCGGCATCGGTCGAGGGCGAGATTGCAGCCTTTGAGGCGCAGGTCGAGCGCCTGACAACCGAGGTATCGGCGCTCCAGGGATCCCACGACACGGCCGCTGAGGCGCTTGCCCCGCTCTCCGCCCGGCATGCTGAGTTGCTGACCGAGCTGGCCGGAGTGGAGCAGTCCCTCGAGGACGCCCGCGCTGATCTGATCGATGTCGAGCGCCGGCGCGGTCTGGCCGGCATGGATGTGGAGCGTATCCGGGGCGAGCTCAGCGCGCTCAACCAGCGGATCGTCGATGAGCTCGAGTTGGACAAACCGAACGACCTGCTCGCGGACGAGATTGACGATTCGGTAGACGAGCGCGATTCGGGCCAGGTCGAGCAGGAGATCGGTCGCCTCAAGGACCGCCTCCGCCGGGTTGGGTACGCCGGTGAGAACGCGGTCGAGGATTATGAGCGCGAGCGGGAGCGGCACACCTTCCTCCGCGAGCAACTCGACGACGTCGAGGGCGCGGCCGCTGCCATCCGGCAGATGCTCGACGACGTCCGCCAGACCATGCACGAGCGCTTCGAAGAGACCTTCAGCCGCGTCTCGGTCGTCTTCAGCCAGATGTTCTCGACCCTCTTCGGCGGTGGCAGCGCACGGCTCGTGATGGTCGCCGACGAGGACGGCGACAAGACCGGCGGAATCGACATCGTCGCCCAGCCTCCTGGTAAGCGGCTGCAGAGCCTCGCCCTGCTCTCCGGCGGGGAACGGGCGTTGACCGGTGTCGCCCTGCTCTTCGCGATCCTTAAAGTGAACCCGACGCCCTTCTGCCTGCTTGATGAGGTCGACGCGGCACTGGACGAGGCCAATGTCGTCCGCTTCCGGGATCAACTGACGCACCTTGCCAACGAGACGCAGGCGATCATCATCACCCACAACCGCGGCACGATCGAGGTCGCCGACACCCTCTACGGTGTCTCGATGCGCGAGGACGGGACCAGCACGGTCCTCTCCCTCCGTCTCTCGGATGTCGTCCTGTCCGACTGATAGGCGGACAGTCCTACGCCGCACTGGCCCGAATTGATGGGCCGATTCCTCAATTTCCTCCCATAGGTCGGCGACCAAACAGCACCTAACCTCGAAACTCGGAGCGGTCGAACCGATTCGGGGACCCGCTGCTGCGTCCGTTGCGCGTATGCCACCGCTCCCACGTTGACCCGAGCGCGAGAGGTGACATGCGCCGCATCCAGATCCTGCTCCTGCTTGCCCTGATTACGCTGCTGGTCCCAACGCCATCGGCGATGGGTCAAGCTGTGGGCGGCAACTCGGGGCCGGTGCTGGTCTCCCCGGTCGATGGGTCGGTTGGGCCCGATTCGCCGGCATTCACCTGGCAGCCGGCCGATGGCGTGTCGGCATACCGGATCGAGATCGCGTCAGATCCCGGATTCGCCACCATGCTGGCCTCCTCCGAGACGGGCGACGCCAGTTATCAGCAACTCGCCCCATTCGGCGAAGGGGTGGTGATCTTCTGGCACGTCGCCGCGCTGCGCGAGGGAGTCGATCCGGTTTGGTCGGCAACCTGGTCGTACCAGGTTGCAAGTCCAGCAACACCCGAGCCGCCGACCGCGACTCCGGAAGCCACCTTCACCGAAACGGCGACCAACACGCCCGAGCCACCCATTACCGCGACGCCGACCGCCACGTCGACGCCAACGATCGCGCCGACGGCGACCAATCCGCCGACGCAGGCACCGACCCAGACCGCGACTCCCAACCCTGTCGCAACGCCGGTCACCCGCTCGGAGCTCTCCGGCAAGCTTGACCCAAGCAGCGGATACTCGTTGACCGGGGTTGGGCGGAGCGTGGGCAGCGTTCATCCTTCCGTGCTCGTCGACCGCGACCTCAGCACGATCTGGACATCATCAGCCACGACGCCACGCTCCGGATACGTGATCGTCGCGCTCGACCAGGTTCGGCCGATCGGCGAGATCCGCTGGCTCTTCGGCAAGTCAGGCCGGGCCGACCAGATCCGCATCGCCGTCTCGACCGACCGGGTGTCGTGGACTGAGGTCGGCCGGGCGCGGAATGCCGCGGTCGGCAATTGGCAGTCGTTGAGCGTCTTGGTCAAGGCCCGCTACGTCCGCTTCACCTTCGTCAACATCCGCGGCGATCGCTGGCTGGGTGGCCTGGTCGAGGTCGAGGTCCATCCACCAAAGCCGAAACCGACTCCGTCGCCCGACCCGGCGACTCCTCCTCCGGCGCCAGACGGCATCGTCCGCAATGCCAGCTTCGAGGTCGGTCGCACTCCCTGGTACCTCAATGCCGGCGCGTATCGCTCGAGCCGCATGGT
>DASQCG010000523.1:0-7165 GCA_035634825.1 Thermomicrobiales bacterium
AACTCGATCGGACCTTCCGATGCGTGGCTGAGGGCACTCAGAATTCCGGCCCGCAGTCGGCTCAATCTGGACGGCGCTGCCTCTGGCAGCGGGTCGTCGGCGTAGGCGTTCCGGACCTTCCAGAACTGGTCGACTTCACTAAGCAATTCCTGGCGGCGTTGCTCGGTAACCTCCCATTCGTGGGCGTAGGGTCCCAGGCTCATTGTGGTGCGTCCTTCCCCTGGTCAGCGGATGGCCAGATTGGCCTCTCGATACTCTGCGGCAGAGCCGCCGGCGACTCCACGATCGCCACTCACACCCTTCTCACACGATTTGCGGATAACTGAGGTTGCGCGGCAATGGGCCGCTGCGTAATATGCAAACGATTAGTGTGGAAAACAGGGGCGGGGCAAAGGGCCATGGACGAGGCGCCACACCCATCAACACCCCCAACGTTCGCGGACCTTCTGCGGCACCACCGCGTCGCGGCAGCGCTCAGCCAGGAAGCGCTGGCCGAGCAGGCTGGGTTGAGCGTGCGCGCGATCAGCGACCTGGAGCGCGGGGTCAAGTCGCAACCGTATCTCGAGACCGTTCGGTTGCTCGCCGATGCCCTGAACCTCACGTTGCCCCAGCGGGCCGCGCTGGCCGCCGCCGCCCGCCCGACTTCGGATGTGCAACGCGTCCACATTACGTCGGTGGCAAAGTCGGGCATCGACGTGCGGTTGCCAGTCCCGCCCACGCCGCTGGTCGGCCGCGAGTCCGATGTCGCCAGCCTCGTCAGCCGGATGCGCGGTGGAGGGGTCCGCCTGTTGACGCTGACGGGTCCGGGTGGGGTGGGCAAGACGCGACTCGCGCTCGAAGTAGCCCGGCAGCTTGGTAGCCACTATGAGGACGGCGTGTCCTGGATCGAGCTTGCCCCGCTGACCGATCAGGACCTCGTTCCGGGCACGGTGGCCCAAGCCCTCGGCGTGCGCGAGGAGCCGGGACGGTCCCTGATCGAGACGCTGCGCGACCGCCTGCGGAGCAAGCAACTGCTGCTGGTACTGGACAACTGCGAGCATTTGCGACAGGCGGCTGGAACACTCGCCGCAGAGCTTCTGACGGGGAGCCCGGGGCTCACGATCCTGGCCACGAGCCGCGCGCTCCTCCGCATCGCGGCTGAACAAACCTTTCCGGTCGAACCGCTTGCTGTGCCGGACGCAGACGTGGATTCCCAGCTCGGGGATGTGGCCGACGCGGCGGCCGTCCGGCTCTTTATCCAGCGCGCCCATGCGGTTCGGCCTGGCTTTTCGCTGACCGCGGACAACGCCGCTAATGTCTCCAGGATTTGTCGCCGCCTGGACGGGCTGCCGCTGGCGATCGAGCTGGCGGCGGCGCGCGTCCGGCTTCTGTCGCTGCCGGCGCTCTGGGCGCTCCTCGAGGAACGGTTATGGGTGCTGACCGGTGGCCCGGAGGATCTGCCCGAGCGCCAGCGCCGGATCCGGGACACGATTGTCTGGAGCCATGATCTGCTGTCGCCCGATCAGCAAGCGCTCTTCCGGCGCCTCGCCGTCTTCGCCGGCGGCTTCACGCTGGAGGCGGCAGCTTTCGTCGCGACCGACGATGACCCTTTCGCGGCGCTGACGGGGCTAGAAGAGCTTGTCGATCAAAGCCTGGTGCGGTCCACCGAAGTGCCTCACGGGAACGTGCGTTTCCAGATGCTCGAAACCGTGCGCGAATTCGCCCTGGAACAGCTTGCGGAGAGCGGGGAAACCGATCGGATCCGGCGGTGCCATGCGGAGTACCTGGTCGGGCTCGCCGAAGAGGCGAAGTCCGCGCTCACAAGCCTCACTTCACCGGGCCGAAATCGAATTGGGCCCGAGCGTGACAATGTCCGGGCCGCGCTTCGATGGTGTCTCCAGAGCGGAGACGCAGAGCTGGGCCTTCGCCTCTCCGGAACGCTCTGGGAAACATGGTTCAGGTGGGGGGATCTCACGGAAGCGCGGTCGCTGATCGCGGATCTCCTTGCACTGCCGAACGCCGAATCCCATCCCGTGGCGTTGGCCAAGGCGATCGGGGCGGCCGGCGCCCTCGCCCAGGCGCAAGGGGATCATGATCAAGCCGTCAGCCTGAGTGAGCAGTCGCTGGCGGCGAGCCGAGCGGTCGGGGACCAGGGAGATATGGCGGCGGCGCTGTACACCCTTGGACTCGAAGCCATGGTGCGCGGCCAATATGGGCGGGCGACGACTTTTCTCGACGAGAGTCGCCAACTTTTTGCCGCCGCTTCGGACCGGCGGGTTGGGTACTGGGCTCTGCGGCACCTCAGCTCGGTGCTCTATCGACGGGGCAGGATGGTCGAGGCGGCCGCGTTGGCGGAAGAAGCCCTCACGGTGGTCCGGCCGGCGGGATCCTCATCCGAGATCGCGGGTCTCCTGCATACGCTCGGCCTCTCGACCGCTGGCGCCGGCGATCTGGACCGTGCAGCACGGCTCTGGGAGGAGAGCCTGGCGCTCTTCCAGGAAACCGGCGACCGCTGGGGTATTGCCAACGCCCTGGGCAGCCTTGGCTGGGTCACGTATCACCGGGCTGACTTCGATGCGGCCGCAGCGCAACTCGAGGAGAGCCTGCGGTTGTACGAGGAAGTGGGCGATCCGGAGGGTGTGGCAATCCAGCGCACCAGAATGGGTTGGCTGGCGCGAGCCCAGGGAAACCTCCCCCATTCGTCCGAGCTCTTCGAGGAGAGCATTGCGCTGGCCCTGAAGCACGACAACCCGTCGACACTGGCACCTGCGCTCCACGGGGCCGGCGCGATCGCCCTGGATCAGGGCCAGCGTTCCCGGGCGACGACGCTTTGGCGAGAGGCGCTGGTGCTTGCCAGTGAGCATGGGGAGCTCGAGACGGTCGCCTCGGTGCTGGAGTGGTACGCCCATTTGGCAGTCCCGGGGCACGCCGAGTGGGGCGTGCGGCTGTACGCTAACGCGTCGGCATTGCGGAGAGCTCTTGGGGAGGCCACACCGCCGGTTGACAAGAAGGAGCACGACGCGCTCGTGGCGGCCATGCACGCGACCCTTGATGCCGAGACGACGCGTTCCCTGACGGCACTGGACCTGGAAACCGACTTCGATTCCACGCTCCGCGAGCTGATCGCATCCGTTCTGGCCGCGGACATTGACGCGTAGCCACCGCATTGCAGCGCAGACCGGCGCTGCCTACGATTCAAATATTCAGTAACGCAAACCAACGCGGGCGGCGGGCCATGGCAGACGAGTCACAGCGATCTCCAGGCACCCCAACATTCGCGCAATTGCTGCGGCAGCACCGGATCGCGGCCGCGCTAAGCCAAGAGGCGCTGGCCGAGCGAGCCGGAATAAGTGCGCGGGCGATCAGCGACCTCGAGCGCGGAGTCAAGACGCGCCCGTACCTGGAAACCGTCCGCATGCTTGCCGATGCGCTGGACTTGACTCTGCCGGCCCGATCGGAGCTCGCCCGCGCCGCCCGACCGCAGTCTCCTTTGGTCCCGGGAAAGCTACCGGAGCCAACGCCATCAGGTCTGCGTGGCGTCATTCCGCTCATCACCCAGACCACGCTCGTCGGCCGTGACGATGACATCGCGCAGATCGCAAATCACCTGCTACGAGATGACCTACGCATGGTCACGCTGACTGGCCCCGGCGGCGTGGGCAAGACCCGCTTGGCGCTCGCGGCCGCAAAGGCTATTCAGGCAGAGTTCCCGGGCGGCGTCTGGTTCATCGACCTGACAACTGTGACCGACTCTACGCTTGTCCCATCTGCCATGGTGCAAGCGCTCGGACTCTCCGAAGCGGGCGGTACCCCACTCCTCGACCAGATCGTCGCGTTCCTGCACCGAAAGCAGATTCTGCTCGTATTGGACAACTTTGAACACGTGATTGATGCCGCGCCGGCAATCGCAATCCTGATTGGCCGCCAGTCGAGTGCAAAGGTGATGGTGACGAGCCGGATGCCGCTGCACATTTCAGGCGAGCAGGAGATTTCCGTCAACCCCCTCGCGCTCCCGGAACAGGGATCGGAACTGCCTGACGAACTCCGGGACAATTCGGCGATCACGCTCTTCGTCCAGCGCGCCCAGGCGGTCCGCCCCAGTTTCACTCTGACCGACGCGAATTTCTCAACCGTCGCCGAGATATGTCGTCGATTGGATGGTCTTCCACTGGCGATCGAACTTGCGGCCGCCCGGATCAAGCTGTTGTCGCCGCAATCGTTATTGGAGCGGCTGGAATACGCCCTGCCAGTCCTGACTCGGGGCCCGATCGACCGACCGGATCGGCAGCAAGCGATGCACGCCACGATCGCATGGAGTTTCGACCTGCTCTCGCCGGACGAGCGCACCCTGTTGCGCCGCCTCTCCGTCTTCACCGGTGGCTGCACCTTCGAATCCGCCGAAGCTGTCTGTAACTACGACACCTCGCTCGACATCATCGGCGGCATCGCCTCCCTGGTCGACAAGAGCCTTCTCCGCTGCGACGGCGACGAGCCCCGGATCCGGATGTTGGAAACGGTTCGCGAATTCTCATTGGATGAGTTGACGAGAAAGGGGGAGTCAGATCGGCTCCTCAACCTCCACGCAAAGTGGAGCGCTGGTCTTGCACGCATGGCCAAGACGGAGCTTGCCGGTGCAAATCAAAGGTCCTGGTCTCTGCTGGTGGACCGAGAATGGGCAAACCTGAGAAGCGCTCTTGAGTGGAGTTTGGGGCTCAACGATGGAGAACTCTCCTATCTCATTGCCTCAGGAATCCAGCGGTATTTGCGGCTACGTGGTCGCCTGGGTGAGGGACGAACACTACTTGAGCGAACATTGACACTGAACGGACCACGTGACTTGCGACGAGCCGTTCTCGAAGGGCTGACGAGTCTGTTGTACCTCCAAAATGATTTGGATCGAAGTGAGGAAATTGCTCGACTGCAATTGAACGAAGCACGCGCCGCCGGCGACCTGATTGGCGTTGGAATCGGCCTGAGCAATCTCTCTCACATCAAGGCTTTAACGGGAAAGTTGGAGGACGCGAAGGACTTTATAGGTCAGTTCAAAGTGATCTGTGACGAAATTGACGACCCCTCACTATTGGCAAAATTCTACCAGGTACAAGGAGACTTGGCGCTCATTGAAAGCGATTTCCGTCGGGCACGCGTGGCGTCGCAAAAAGCCGCAGACCTTTTCCGGAGTTTAGGAGACCTACGCTCAACTGCTACTGCGCTCAACGATTTGGGATCCGCGTCAATGCGGTTAGGTGACTACTCACGAGCCGAATCTGCTCTCCGTGAATCGCTCGCCTTAACGAGCAACATCGAGGATCTTTATAACGCCTATCGAGCGATCTATGAACTGGCGAAATTGGCCCTTCTTCGCGGAGACGTCGCTACCGCTGTGGACGCTTGCCACGATGGCTTGACCCGGTGCTCAAATGCAGAAGATCCGACCGTCGAAGGTTATTTCCGACTTCCACTCGGAGTTGCCGCTCGAGTGACAGGAAATCTAACTGAGGCCGAACTATTGTTGGTCCAATGCCAAAACGCCTTTACGTCTATTCCAAGTGCGGCGGCACAAGCCGATCTACAGCTCGCGCTTGTAGCTCTTGCGAAAGCTGATCACGGACATGCTGCCCTCTTGCTAACAGATGCGCTTACCAAGGCTCACTTTGCGTGCGACCGATTGACGATTGCCGACTCGCTTCTGGCCGCCGCCAGATGGGCCGAGTTCCTCGGGTTTCTCAACATCGGGACTCAGTTGCTCGGGGCATCCCGCCAAGTATGTTCGGAGCTCGGATATGTCTTGGGCAAGTGGGAACGGGAGTCTTCCGAAGCGCTCGAACAATCCCTGCGACTCTCCCTCGGCGATGATGACTTCGCACAGGATTACAGGAGGGGACTCACTTTGGGCTGGGCGGAAGCTGTGGAGTGTGCGCTGACACTCGCTAGGGACGTGCGACAGAACCGGATCATAAATTAGGCACCGTGTCGGTCATGCTCGAAGAGGTCCCACGCCAGGGTCGTGGCGGCGGTGGCGCCTTCGTGGGCGGCGGTGACGACCTGGTGCGAGAAAAGGCGGGTGACGTCGCCGGCCGCGTAGATGTACGGGATGCTGGTTCGCGCTTCGGTGTCGACCTTGATATAGCCCTCGTCGTTCAGGGCCATGCCGAGTGCCCGGGCGAGGGCGACGTTCGGCTCGGCGCCCTGTTCGCTGAAGAGGTGATCAAGCTCGATCTCCTCGCCGCCGGCCAAAACGACCGCTTCAAAGTAGCCCGGCTCCCGGGCGCGGGCGGTCGCGATCTCGCCGGTGATGCAGCGGATTCCTGATTGCGCCAACTCGGCCTGCAACGACTCTGCTATCGGCGGAGCATCGGGGTGGACTAGCAACATTATCCGATCGGTGTAGCGGCGCATCTGGAGCGAGACGATTGCGGCGTGCTCGTCATCGCCGACGATCAAAACCCGTTGACCCTGCATCTCGTAGCCGTCGCAGACGACGCACCAGTGCATCGAACGGCCGATGAACTCCTCGTATCCCGGGAACTCGACCCAGCGGTCGCGCACGCCGGTGGCCAGGATGACCGCCCGGCCCCGCACGATCTCGCCGTCTACGGTCGCCTCGAAAACCTCGCCGGATTTCGCCAGCGCCGTCACTTCGGCGTTGATGAAGCGCGCGCCGAACTGATCGGCCTGTTCGCGACCGCGGTGCCCAAGCTCGATGATCGAGACGCCGCCGGGGAAGCCGAGGTAGTTGTGGTTGACCTGGACCCAGTCCGAGCGAGCCGGCCGGTCGCTATCGAAGATCGCAACTGAGCGCAGCGTCCGTGCCAGGTAAACCGCGGCCGAGAGTCCGGCCGGGCCACCGCCGATGATCAGAGCGTCGTATTGGTCAGGTCGCATCCGGGCGGGCTCCGATTCACTCATCGCTGGCGCAGCGGACAGTATCGGCCGGCCATCATGGCGCACCACGTCACCGGACTGCAACAATGTCGTTCCCGAGATTGACAGGACGCGACGGCAACATTATTTTAGTCGCGGCTAAATGAGTCTCGACGGCAGAACCAGAACGGACATCAGGCGTGGCGCGACGAGCAACTGAGAGCGACGTAGCCCGACCGTCCGGACTGAGCGATGCCGATATCCGCGCGGCAGCCTCCGAAATTCTCGCCGGCGAGAGCGGGAAGTCCGGGTACCAGCGGCT
>DASQCG010000524.1:0-5603 GCA_035634825.1 Thermomicrobiales bacterium
CATCGAATCCAGCTAGACAGCCAGCCACAACACCCGTGCAGGACCGGCACCAGCCAACCGGTCCAACCAGCCACATTCCGGCCCGGTGGAATCTCCCCGGGCCGGGATTTTTGCTTCAGGCACACCAGCTTCGCGCCAGGGCGGCGTAGATTTCGCGGCAGGTTTGGGTTGAGGCGAGGTCGACCCATTCGTTGTCGGCGTGGGCGCCGTCGCCGTCCGGGCCGAAGATGACGGTCGGAATGCCGGCCGCTGAGGTCAGGGCGGAGTCCATCCAGCCGCCGGCGCCGGTGATTTCGGCCGGGGCGCCCCGGTGCCTTGCGATGACCTCCTGGATCACCGTGACCAGTTCGGCGTCGGGCGCGATCTCGAACGGCTGGCGCGTGATACCCATCGTCAACTCGCCGGCGTCCCCGACCAGTTCCCGCAGTTGCTGCTCGACGATCGCGTCGGTCTCGCCCGGGATCGTCCGCCGCTCGATCTGGACCCGGCAGCGGTCGGGGTAGGTCGAAAGCTCCGTCCCACCCTCGATCAGCGAGGCGTGGAGTGAGCCGGTCTTGAGCAGCGGGTGCTGCGTCCCGGCCCGCAGAGACCGGTCGAGCTCGCCGATGCCGGTCAGGATCGGCCCCATTTTCGCGATCGCGTCGATCCCGACCTCCGGCAGCGACCCGTGAGCGGCCCGCCCGTGCGTCTCGATCGCGGCCCAGGCGAAGCCCTTGTGCGCGATCGTCAGCTCCAGACCTGTGGGCTCAGTGATTACGCAGGCGTCGGCGCGGTACTGGCGGACGATCGCCTGCGTACCGATGCTGGCATATTCCTCGTCAGTTACGGCCGTCAGAATCACGTCGCCGCGCATTGGCTCATCGCCCAGATCGGCGACGGCCAGCATCATCGCGGCCAGGCTCGCCTTCATGTCGAATGCGCCGCGACCAAAGAGCTGGTTGCCCTCGACCCTCGGCTCCAGGGCGTCAGTCATCCCGCCGAGGCTGACCGTGTCCATGTGCGCGTTGAGCATCAGCGAGCGCCCGGAGCCGGTCCCGCGCCGGATGCCGATCACGTTCGGTCGCCCGGGCGCGGTTTCCTGGAGCGTGACCTCAAGCCCCGCGCCGCGCATCCAGTCGGCGACGAAGGCAGCGATCTCCCCCTCGCCGGAACCGGTTGGATCGAGGCTTGGATTGACCGACTCAATGCGGACCAGTTCGCTGATCAGCCTCGCCAACTCGCTCAACGTGAAATGCCTCCGCGCGCCAGTCCCTTTCGAGGACTCGCTTGTTACCTGAAGATCAAAGTGCGAGCCGTTATGCGCCGGGTGCCCGGTACCGGACCTGTCCGGCTTTGCCGAGGGCTTCCATCGTCTCTTCGACCGTCAAGAGGACGGTCGTTTCGATCGAGCTCAGCGCCCCACCGCTACCGATTGCCAGCGCAACCGCGGCCATGGAGACGTTGTCAGGTGCCTCCCAGAGGTTGTACCCGTCCTGTTCGCCAAACGCGTACCAGAAGCCGTGGAGCTTGCCGCCGACCGACTCGATATACGTCTGAGCGGCTTTGCGGCGATCCTCAGGGTTCGCGATCAACCTCGCCCACGTCTCCGGCGTATAACTGAATTTGGTCAGGTAGAGTGCCACAGGTCCCCTCCCTCTCATGCACAGTCCGGCGTAAGTCAGTGGTTCGCACTAAAGTATCACGCCCCGGGAACACACGTGAGCCCAAACATCGAAGGTCTACATTAAGCTAGAGCTCACGGTCACGACGCCTGCGCGACCGGCTCCCAGTGGTACTCCATCTGTCGCGCGGTCGCGGCGGCCGCCTCTTGCCCGTGCATCCGGGCGACGACGTGCAGAGCCATGTCGATCCCGGCGCTGACCCCGGCCGAAGTCACCACCTTTCCCTCATCGACCACGCGCAAGTCGTCCAGCACGGTTGTCTCCGGGTGCAGCTCCCGCAAGCGGCCGATGCTCGCCCAATGCGTGGTCGAGCGTTTCCCGGTCAGCACCCCAGCCTTGGCCAGCAACGCCGCGCCGGTACAAACGGAGGTTGTGGTGACATCGGCCGCGGCCTGTCCAGCGATCCAGTCGATCACCCGCGGCCGATCCTGGTAGATCGCCCGGGTGCCGAATCCGCCCGGCACGACGATGATCTCGAACTCCGGGTGATCATCGATCGTGCAAGTCGGGACCACCTCCATCCCGCCAACTGTCCGGATCGATGCCGCCGTCTCCGCGACGGTGTGGACCTTGTAGAGCGCGTTGTCCGGATAGGTGTCCATCCCCGGCTTGATCGCCAGCGAGAAGACTTCGAACGGTCCGCAGAAATCGAGCACCTCGACCCCATCGAAGATCAGGATGCCGACATTGGTCAACGTCACGGAATGCTCCTGTTCATCTCGCCGAGCGACATCCGCTGGCGTCCATTCGCATCGAAGTTGTCGGGCGAAAGCCACGTCTCGAAGTTCCGCCGGATCGCCGGCCACTCGTAATCGAGCGTCGAGAACCAGGCGGTATCCCGATTGCGGCCCTTGGGGACCGAGTGCTGGTAGAAGATGCCCTCGAAGCTGAATCCGAGCCGCGCCGCCGCCCGCCGCGAGTTCTCGTTGAGCGCGTTGCACTTCCACTCGAACCGCCGGTACCGCAGCGCGTCCATGGCGTAGGTCATCAGCAGGTAGAGCCCCTCGGTCGCCTCGATCGTGTTCTGGAGTGCGGTGCTGAGGTTGATGTGGCCGATCTCGATCACTCCCGCGGCCGGCCGGATCTCCATCAGCGAGGCCACGCCCTCGACCTGTCCTGTCCGCTTGCTCCGGATCGCGAAGAAGAGCGGGTCGTCCTTGCTCGCCACTTCGGCGACCCAGTCCCGGTACGCCTCGATGTCCGGAAACGGGCCGTACGGCAGGTGATCCCAGACCCGCTCCCTGTCGATGTCGCCGTGGAGCAGGGGAAAGAGCTCAGTCGCGTGTTTCGCGGCATCGAGCGGCTCGACCATGACCAACCGGCCCTCGTGCACGATCCGCTCCGGGCGCGGACGCGGCAGCGCGATCTCGACCGGGTTGTCATTGATCGACCGATTCGACCGCGCGTGACTCAGGTCTGCATCCATCCTTGCCCCCCTTCAACCGGAACAGCCCGCATCGACCGGATCGGCTGCAGGCAGAGCCAGATCCCGACCGCGAGCAAGCCGATTTCTCCTGCCGCCAGTGTCCATGGTAACGTGATCAGCCCGCCCAGAATCCCGCCCAGCAGCGAGCCGAACGGCTGCACGCCCCAGGTCAGAAACTTGCGAGTGGACATAATCCGACCCCGCATCTCGTCCGGCGAGACCAGCTGGATCAGCGAGATCGCGTTCAGGAAGAACGGCAACAACCCCAGGTATTGCAGGAACTCGCAGACGATCACCAGCGGAAAGGCGTATTGCGGGATCAGCACTGCCAGCGGGATCAGCAACCCGGTCACGCCGAAGAACATGTTCCCGGCCACCATCACCGGTCCGATCCCGTACCGCCGGTTGAGCGCGGGCGTTGACAGCGTGCCGAGCAGGGAACCGACCCCGCCGGCCGCGAAGACCAACCCGACCTGGAAGTCGCTGATCTCGAGGTTCCGCTTCATGTACAGCACGTAGACCGCCATGAAGACGAAGCCGAAGAAGCTCTGCCCGATCATGGTCAGCAGGATCGGCCGCAGGATTGGCTGGCGCCGCACGAAGCGCAAGCCCTCGCCGATGTCCTGCCGCACCGAGCGATCGTGATCGATGTGCGGCTGCTCCTCGTGCGTCGTCATCCGGCTCAGGAAGCTGGCCGAGCCGAGCAGGGCGATCGCCGTGACTGCAATCGCGTAGGGCGCGGTCAGGATCGTGACGAGAGCGCCACCGATCGCCGGACCCGCCGTCTGCGCGGTCGAGTAGCTGGCCTCGATCTTCGAGTTACCCTCGACTAGCCGGTCCCGCGGGATCACGACCGGGATGAACGAGCCCTCGCTCACATCGAAGAGGAGGTTGAAGGCGCCGACCACGAAGACGACCGCCAGCACGATCGGCAAGTTGAGCATGTCCCGGAAGGCAGCCAGCGGGATCGCCAGCAGCACGATCGCCCGAACGATATCCGACCAGACCATCAGCGGCCGCTTCCGAGTGCGGTCGACCAGTACGCCGAGAAACAGCCCAAAGAGCAGGTTCGGCAGTTGCTGCACGACCCGGATCAGGCCGATCTCGAACGAGTTGACATCGAGCTGCTCGATAGCCAGCAGCGGAATCGCGATGTCGGTCACGTAGTAGCCGAACGCGGAAACGGTCGCCGCGCTCCAGATCAGGCGAAAGTTGCGATCGCCGAACATGCCGGCGCGCGCACGCAGGGCTATGGATTGTCCAACCATGGTGAACTGCTGTCCTACTGCAATGGAATGGGTCCGCAGGACCCGCCGGGGAAGATCGATGCCCCGGCAGCTAATGCATCAGGACGAATCTCAGTTGGGGGAACATGCCCCAGCAGCGCATGATGACCATCGCCCTAGTCTCCGGCCAACGCCAGCTCGGGCTGATCGACCGTCGCGCCCAACTCCGCGGGCGTGGCCGGCCGAGCCCAGAGCATCGTGCTGTGGAAGGTCGCCTGCATGCCGATATCGCTGACCTCGTCGCTGATCAGCCAGTTGAGCGTGCGCCCGCCCAGTGACCGCTTGGCCCAACGCCCCTTCGGGCAGATGCTGACGCCGCGCGGCACGTCGGTGCTAACGACCGCCTTGAGCAGGCAGTTCCCGCGCTCGTTTTCGACCCAGACCGTCTGCCCATGCGCAATCCCGCGCTCGGCCGCGTCCTCCGGGTGGATCTCGAGGAAGGGATCGCCCTCCTTGCGCATCAGGTCGGCATCTCCGCCCATGCTGGTCGAGATCGAGTGGTGCGGCGCCGCCGAGACAACGATCAAGCCGCCCGGCTTGTCCGGGTTGAACTCCGGCGTCCAGGTCGGTAGTGGATCGAGCCCGGCATCCGCGAACTTCTGGCTCCAGAGCTCCATCTTGCCCGTTGGCGTCGGGAACTTGCCGTCGGCGAAGGGCACGTAGTCCTCATCGAAGATCGCGACCGTCCCCTCGCGCTGCAACCGCTCGAGCGTGACCCCCTCGAAGCGCGGGTTGATCCGCTCCGTCTCGGTCAGCAGCTCGTCGATCACGTCATTGGCAGTCTGGTGCAGCCACGGCTCGGTGAAGCCCATCGCGGTCGAAAGCATGCGCATTAAGTCCCAGTTCGAGACCGACTCGCCCAGCGGCTCGATCGCCTTGTGGTTGTACTGCAGGTGCATGTGCCCGTATGGAACGTGCATATCGACCCGCTCGAGCTGCGTCACCGACGGCAGGATGATGTCGGCATACTCGGCCGTATCGGTCATGAACTGGTCGTGGACGACCGTGAAGAGGTCCTCGCTCATGAGTCCCTGAACCGTTTCCGACGAGTTCGGCGTGGCCGCGACCGGGTTCGCACCAAAGACGAACAGCGACATGATCGGCGGATCGCTGATCTTGCCGAGCAGGTTCGCGCCGATCTGGATCATGTTGATCTCGCGTTGCTCGGCATACTCGTCGCAGCGCGTCATGACGCGGCCGTTGAAGCGGATGTGGCTCGAGGTCGAGGTG
>DASQCG010000525.1:0-2986 GCA_035634825.1 Thermomicrobiales bacterium
AGGTCGTATACACCGGACTGAAATAGCGCGACGACGGGGCAGCAGGTCGAGTGGTTGCCTGGTCATCCTTTTCCCAATTCGCTACAGGCAGGAGTCGATGTCCCATCTGCGGGATGCCGGCCACGGGGGGCCGGTGCTACGGTGTGCCTGCGATTGATTTATCCGGCGGGACTGTCATGGCCGTGCGGCCATCGCGGGGCACATTCCCACTCCGACTCTCACCTTCAAGGGAGAGCGCATCACCCGCGCCACATCCTGATTGACAAGCCACCCGGCTTCAGCCCGAGTGTTTACGCCCGGGTAGCACCGACCTGCACGCGTCGAACACATCGAACCAGGCCGTCGGCGCGACATGGCGAGTACAGAGTCTCGCCACCACGGAAAGGCGGGGCGTGGCGGCTACTACTGTTGGCTGAGGAGGGGGAGATGGATGGTGAAGGTCGCTCCTCTGCCCGGTTGGCTTTCGAGGCGGACGGTGCCGCCGTGGGCCTGGACGAGGGATTGGACGATGGCCAGGCCGAGGCCGGTACCGCCGGTGTTGCGGGTGCGGGAGCGATCGGCCCGCCAAAAGCGCTCGAAGATATGCCTCTGATCGTCGACCGGGATGCCGGGTCCGTTGTCGGCGATGACCAGCTCGGCGCTGGATCCGTTCCGCGTGACCGACATGTCGATGCGCGAGCCGGCGGGGGTGTGCATGCGGGCGTTGTTGAGCAGGTTATCGATGACCTGGCGGAGGCGGATGCGGTCGCCGCGGACCATGATCTCGCCGTCCGGCTGCCAGTTGAGCTGGTGATCGTTGGAGACAGTCTCGAAATCGGCCGCTGCTTCGCCGGCGAGCGAGACGAGATCGAGCGGGCGCTGTTCGAGACCGCGCTGCTGGTCGAGCCGGGCGAGCAGGAGGAGGTCGTCGACCAAACGAGCCATGCGGCTGCCCTCTGATTCGATCCGGGCCATGGCGTTGTTGACCGCGACATCATCCTGATAGGCACCCTGGCGGTAGAGCTCGGCATAACCGCGGACCGAGGTCAGGGGCGTGCGGAGCTCGTGGGCGGCGTCGGCCACGAAGCGGCGCAGGCGCTGCTCGTTGGCCTCCCGCTGGCGGGTACTCTCCTCGATCTGGCCGAGCATCTCATTGAGTGCGCCGCCGAGCTTGCCGAGCTCGGTGCGCTGATCTCCCTCCGGCACGCGGCTGGAGAGGTCGCCGCCGGCGATTGCGGCCGCGGTGTCGATCATCTTGTCGACCGGCCGGAACTCGCGGTGGATGACCCACCAACTCGCGGCCGCAGCGATCAGCAAACCGGCCAGGCCGATCGCGATCAGCCGGATGAGCAAGCTGCGGACTGAGGAATCGACCTCGGAGAGCGATTCGGCGACGACCACCATGTCCCCGGGGATGCGGCCTGGCTGGATGAGCACGCGGTACCGGATCGAGCCGTCCTCGGAGGGGAGAGTGACGAGCTTGCCGACCAGCGACTGGAAGTCGGCGCTGCCGAACGCGGGCAGTTTCGGCGGGGAATCGGGATCATCGGTGTACCCGGAGGGCTTGCCCTCCCGGATTGATCCATCGCCGGCATAGATGAAGGTGGCAATGCTGCGGCGGGTGTCGCCGTAGCTGCTGGATGAGCCGGCGACCGGCGTCGACTGCACCTCGGGAGTTACGTACGACTGCTGGGCCGGGGCACTGTCCTGTTGGCTGTGGCTGCCGTCCGGTTGCTGGCCCTTGCTGTCGACCGGACTGGTCAGGCGAGCTGATTGCTCCCGCACGTCGGCATCGACCTGATCGGTCAGGGTCGAGCGGGTGGTCTGGGCCATGACCACACCCATGACCGCGAAGATCGCGACCAGGAGGATGGCGACGCCGGCCGTGAGCCGGGTGCGGATGCTCATCTACGCCCTCGATTGCAGCGAATAGCCGAATCCGCGGACGGTGCGGATGAGCTGGCCGTCCTTGTCGCCCAGCTTCTTGCGCAGGTAGCTGATGTAGGTCTCGACGGCGTTGAGATCGCCGACGTACTCGTAATCCCAGACATGGTCGAGGATCTGGTTCTTGGAAACGACACGATCCTGGTTTTGCATCAGGTAGCGGAGGAGGCGGAACTCGGTCGGCGAGAGCGAGATCTCCTCGTCGCCGCGCCAGACGCGGTAGGCGTCCTGATCGAGGCTGACATCGCCGGCGGTGAGCCGGGCCGATTCGGGTTGCTGGTTCCCGGTGCGGCGGAGGATGGCATCGATCCGCAGCATCAGCTCCTCGAGGCTGAAGGGCTTGGTCAGGTAGTCGTCACCGCCGGCGGTGAAGCCGGTCTTGAGGTCGCCCAGGTCGTCGCGGGCGGTCAGGAAGATAACGGCGACGTTGTTGCCGTCGGCCCGGATCTTGCGGGTGATCTCGAAGCCGTCGATATCCGGCAGGTTGACATCGAGGATCAGAAGGTCGAAGCGCTCGTTGCGGATCTCGGCGATCGCAGCCCGGCCAGACGCGACGGTCGAGACCGGAAAGCCGGTGAAGCGCAGGGCGGTCGCGACCAGATCGCGGATCGCGTCCTCGTCCTCGACCACCAGAATCCGCTCGGTTCGCTGCTCCCGCGTTGTCGCGGCCATCTCACTACTCCCTTGTCGCGTTCCGACGCGGGGTGACGTCCCGGAGCGCTCCGGGACGTCACCCATCCTATATAAGCGGCGGCGTGGTTTCCTGGATCGTCAGGTAGGTTCCCGCCACCCAGCCTGTGCCGGTTGCCGTTTCCACCTGATACCAGAGATACCCGTCCGCGGCTTCGGAAGCGCTGGTGATGGTGACGGTGTCGCCGCTCACCAGCGTGCCGAGCGATGTTCCGGCGAGACCCGGTGCGTCCCGCAGGGTCAGCGCGTCCGTATTGACGACGGCGGTCGCGCCGGAGGTCAACAGCAGAGCGTTCGAGTCGCTCGTCAGGTAATCGGCAACGACCCAACCGGTCGTGCCATCGGCCGTCGTGATCTCGGTCCAATCGTAGCC
>DASQCG010000526.1:0-4310 GCA_035634825.1 Thermomicrobiales bacterium
GCTACGAGCAGTGGTATCGCGGCGCCAGCCAGATGCGCGGCGCCGAGTCCGGTTTCGATCAGGCCGTCGCGCTGATGCCGCACACGAGCTATTACGGCTCCTGGCATACGCTCGGCCTCCTCGACGAGTAATCGCCGTGCAGACCGGACTTGAAGTTCTGCTGGCGGAGGGACTGGAGTCCCTCCGCGGCCGCCGGGTCGGATTGATCACCAACCACTCGGCAATCGACCGTCACCTGCGCAGCGCGATCGACCTCCTCCACGCGAGCGAGGTGGTCGACCTGGTCGCACTGTTCGGTCCGGAGCACGGAGTCCGCGGCGATGCGCAGGCTGGGGTCAAAGTCGAGGCGGCCACCGATAAGCACTCCGGCTTGCCGGTCTACAGCCTGTATGGCGAGACGCAACGTCCGACTCCTGACATGCTGAGCGGTCTCGACGCGCTGTTATTCGACATCCAGGACATCGGCGTTCGCTACGCCACCTACATCTCGACGATGGCAAACGCGATGGAAGCCGCCTCGGACGCCGGTCTACCGTTCGTCGTCCTCGACCGACCGAATCCGCTCAACGGCAACGGAATCGAGGGTAATCTGCTCGATCCTGCCTTCATCTCGTTCGTCGGCGTGCATCCGATCCCCATCCGGCACGGAATGACCACCGGCGAGCTGGCTCGACTGATCGCCGCCGAGCGCGGATGGACCGAGCCGATCGTCGTCCAGATGAATGGCTGGCGACGGGAGCACTGGTTCGACCAAACACGATTGCCCTGGGTGCAGCCATCACCGAATCTGCCCACACTCGATTCGGTGACCCTCTACTCCGGGACGTGCCTGATCGAAGGCACGAATGTCTCGGAAGGACGAGGCACCACGCGTCCGTTCGAATACGTCGGCGCGCCGTGGCTCGATCCCTTCGAGCTCGTCGACGCAATGGAAAAGCGCGACCTGCCCGGATGCGGGTACCGGCCGGCCTATTTCACGCCGACCTTCTCGAAGCATTACGGGGCAGTCTGCGGCGGCGTCCAGATCCATATCATCGACCGGGAAGCCCTGCGACCTGCTGAGCTCGGTGTCCACCTGCTGGACGCGATCAGATCGCTCGACCCGCAGGCATTCGCCTGGCGACAATCCAGCGATGGTGGGTATTTCGTCGACCTGCTCGTGGGCAGCGACCAGCCGCGTCTGATGTTCGACCAGGGTGCCAGTGCGGACGAGATCCTGGCCGCCTGGAGCAACGAAAGGGATCGCTTCGCTGATCGGAGGAAGCCGTACCTCCTCTATTCATGATGCCTGCGAGGGTTGGGGATGTCATCCGAACTACATGACGGACTAAGTGAACTTTCAACTGAGGGACGCAACCCGGCGAGCGCAAATATCGACTGCCTCGACTCGCTCGAAATCGCCCGGATCATGAATCGCGAGGATGCCCAGGTCGCCACGGCCGTCGAGACCGAGTTGCCGCACATTGCCGCCGCGATCGATCAGATCGCCGAACGCCTGGGCAGCAGAAATGGCCGGCTGATCTACCTCGGCGCCGGCACCTCCGGCCGGCTTGGCGTACTCGACGCATCCGAGTGCCCGCCGACCTTCAGCACACCTCCCGAACTGGTCGTCGGATGGATAGCCGGCGGACCGCAGGCGCTCACCAACGCCGTCGAAGAGCTGGAGGACAGCGCCGAGGCCGGCCGTGTCGACGTCGATCGCCTCGAAGTCACCGCAGCCGATGCGGTCGTCGGCATCACCGCCAGTGGCCGCACGCCCTACGTTCTCGGCGCGATTCGGGAAGCCAACGAGCGCGGCGCGTTTACCATCGGTCTCGCCTGCAACGACAACTCGGAGCTCGCTGGGCTCGTCGAGATTATGATCGCGCCCTTGGTCGGCCCCGAAGTCATCGCCGGTTCGACCCGGCTCAAGGCCGGAACTGCCCAGAAGATGGTGCTGAACATGCTCAGCACTGGCACGATGATCCGGCTCGGCAAGACGTTCGGCAACCTGATGGTCGATCTCCGAGCGACGAACTCCAAGCTCAGACGACGGGCAATCCGGATCGTGCAGGAGGCCACCGGCCTGAATCAGGCCGCAGCCGCCGACGTGCTACGGCGATCCGGAGACGAAGCGAAGACGGCAATCGTCGCCGCCCGCGCCGGCATCGATCCCGCAGCGGCCCGTGATCGGCTTGTCAAGGCCAGTGGGTCGGTCCGGGCTGCCCTCGGCGAGTCAGCGCCATGCCCGGAGTAGCTGCGGCATCCGACCTGGTGGTCGGCGTCGACGGGGGCGGCACCAAGACGCTTGCTGTCGTCGTCGATCGCCACGGAAACGAGCAGGGACGAGCCAGCGCCGGAAGCTCGAACTACACGGCAATCGGGGCAGAGCAGGCAGCCACAGCGGTGGCACAGGCAGTCACCGATGCTGTCCACCTCGCCGGCGGCCGATTGCCTGTCCAGGCCCTCTGGGCCGGGCTCTCGGGTATCGATCGACCCGGCGCGCGCGAACAGCTCCACGCCCTGATCAAACCACTTGCCGCCGACATCCGCCTGACCAACGATGCCGAGCTGATCTTCAGCGCGCTCGCGGGCGGCATCGGCGTCGTCCTGATCGCCGGAACCGGCTCAATCGCGCTCGGGCGCGACGCATCCGGCGCATCCGCGCGTGCCGGGGGATGGGGTCACCTTATGGGCGATGAAGGCAGTGGCTATGACATCGGCCGGCGCGCCCTTCAGTCGGCAGCGCAGGCGGCCGATGGCCGTGGTCCTGCGACGGCCCTTCTCGACGCCTTTCTCCGGCACTGGCAGATCGATCGCCCACTGGACATGATCGCCCACGCCTACCACTCGACCGACAAGGCAACGATCGCCGAGTTGGCAGCGATCGCATTTGCGGCTTCCGAGGCAGGCGATGAGGTAGCCCGCCGCATCATTGGAACCGCGGCCGCCGAGCTTGCCAAAGCAGCGATCGCGGCTGCCGGTCAGTTGGCGCTGCCCGACGACCGCCTGCCCCTCGCGCTTACCGGCGGCCTGCTTACCGGCCATAACGGCTATCGCCTGTCGGTGCTTCGCCGCATCCGGGCGCATCGCCGACTCGGTCAGGTGAGCGTCGTCACTGATCCAGCCCTGAGCGCGGCGCGAAGCCTGATCGGAGGCGGATGAGCCAATGCGCGAACTGACAGTCTTCGGCAGGCTGCTTCTCGGGAATGCGCTGGTCCCCGGTTCGATCACGATCGTCGGCGACCGGATCACCGACGTCCGACGTGGCGGAGACACCGACAAGATCGCTGACCTCGCTGCGGACATCGTCGCACCGGGATTGATCGACCTCCAGGTTAACGGCGGTTTCGGCGTCGAAGTCGGCGCTGATCCCTCGTCCATCCTGACCCTCGCGCAACGGCTTCCGGAGGCCGGCGTAACCGCGTTCCTGCCGACCTTGATCACCTCACCTGCCGCCTTCTACCCGCAGGTCTTCGAAGCTGTACGGGCAGCAGGCATCCCCGATGGCGCCGAACCACTCGGACTGCATCTTGAAGGTCCGTTTCTGTCACCCCGTCGAGCAGGAGCGCACAGGCTTGATCTGATTGAAGCCGCGGATGACGCCCTGTTCAATTCGCTGCATGAGGCATCGAGCGTCCGGCTCGTCACGCTGGCGCCGGAACGACCGGGCGCCGCAGAGCGAATTCGCCGGCTCAGGGAGCGCAGGATCGCCGTCAGTCTCGGCCACACGGACGCAACCTACGAGCAATTCGTTCAGGGAGTGGACCAGGGCGCGATGATGGCCACCCACCTCTACAACGCGATGTCTCCGTTTGGCCACCGCGCGCCCGGCGTGATCGGAGCTGCACTGGTCGACGATCGGGTCACCGTCGGGTTGATCGCCGATGGGGTTCACAGCCACCCGGCCAGCGTCCGATTGGCGGTCCGGGCCAAGGGCGCGGACCGCATCGCCCTCGTCTCCGACATCATGCCGGCCGCCGGCATGCCGCCTGGGGTCTACACACTTGGCGGGCAACAGGTGACGGTCGATAAGACGACGGCAAAACTGGCCGACGGCACCCTGGCCGGTTCG
Source organism: Thermomicrobiales bacterium (assembly GCA_035634825.1). Taxonomy (GTDB): domain Bacteria; phylum Chloroflexota; class Chloroflexia; order Thermomicrobiales; family UBA6265; genus DASQCG01. The sequence continues at coordinate 4,055 of DASQCG010000526.1, forward strand.
ATCGCGACCCTGGATCAGGCGGTCCGCAATATCGTCCGATGGACCGATGCGACTCCCGCCGATGCGCTCCGCATGGCCAGCGAGGTACCCGCCCGTACACTCGGCCTGTCGGACCGCGGCCGAATAGTGCCTGGCGCCATCGCCGACCTCGCGCTCCTTGATGACGATCTCACCGTGCAGGCCACGATCGCCCGCGGCCGGGTCGTTTACCAGCGCCCCTGATCGTGGCCGTTGCTCCAATTCGGCAGCGCTGGAC
>DASQCG010000527.1:0-2633 GCA_035634825.1 Thermomicrobiales bacterium
ACGAACTTCTTCCAGGCAACGGGAGATGGACCGAAGCCGACGGTGAGTTTCAAGCTCGACCCAGAGCTAGTCACGAATCTGCCGCTGCCGCGACCAATGTTCGAGGTGTTCGTGTACTCCCCCCGGGTTGAAGGCGTTCACTTACGAGGCGGCCGGGTCGCGCGCGGCGGGATCAGGTGGTCGGATCGGCTCGACGACTTCCGGGCAGAAATCCTCGGACTGATGAAGGCCCAGATGGTGAAAAACGCGGTCATCGTGCCGGTGGGGGCGAAGGGCGGTTTCATCGTTCGGCGGCCCCCCAGTGACGCGGCCGAGCGAAACGCCGAGGGCCGGGCCTGCTATCGCGCTTTCATCGAGGCGATCCTCGACATCACGGACAACGTTGTCAACGGTGCCGTCGTACCGCCGCCCGATGTGGTCAGGTACGACGGCGACGACCCGTACCTGGTCGTTGCAGCCGACAAGGGCACCGCAACCTTCGCTGATCTCGGAAATACGATCAGCGCGGAATACGGATTCTGGCTGTCGGATGCCTTCGCCGCCGGCGGCTCCAACGGATACGATCACAAGAAGCTCGGTATCACCGCCCGCGGGGCCTGGGAATCGACCAAACGGCACTTCCGGCAGATGGCATCGGATGCGACCAGCGCTCCAATCACGGTGGCTGGCATCGGCGACATGTCTGGCGACGTGTTCGGGAACGGGCTGTTGCTATCGCACCAACTGAGGCTGGTGGCCGCCTTCGATCACCGTCATGTCTTCATCGACCCGGATCCGGACCCGGACACGTCCTACCAGGAGCGACTGCGCCTGTCCCGGCTGGAGCGATCCAGTTGGGCCGATTACGCGACCGACGCTCTCTCGGCCGGCGGTGGCATCTACAGTCGTCAGCTCAAAGCAATTCGCCTGTCTCCGGAGACCCGCCAGATGCTTGCGCTCGTCGGAGACGACTTCACTCCTGACGACATCGTGCGGGCTATCCTGACCGCCCCCGTAGACCTGCTTTACAACGGAGGCATCGGCACCTACGTGCGGTCCTCGGAGGAATCGAACATCGACGTCGGCGACAAGACCAACGACGCGACCAGGGTTTCGGCCGACCAGCTAAGGTGCCGAGTTGTCGTCGAAGGCGGAAATCTCGGAATAACCCAACGGGGCCGAGTGGAGTACGCCATTCACGGCGGCTTGATCAACACCGACGCTATCGACAACTCAGCTGGTGTCGACTGCTCGGACCACGAGGTGAACATCAAGATCCTGCTGAGCGGGCTGGAGTCCGCCGGCGAGCTGAGCCGAGCCGAGCGAGATGCACTCCTTGCCGAGATGGCTGACGATGTCACCGGTCTAGTACTGAGGGACAACTATCAGCAGGCGCTGGCGCTCGCGCGGAACGCGGCAATAGCCGCCGAATATGGGCAAGTTCATCTGCGCTACATCCAGAGCCTCGAGAGCAATGGGCACATCAACCGATCCCTAGAAAGCCTGCCAACCGACAAGCAGTTCGCCGAGCGTCTCATCGCCAGGCAAGGACTTTGCCGGCCCGAGCTCGCCGTGATTTTTGCCCACACCAAGATGGTCGGTTATGACGACCTAGTCGCTTCGACCGTGCCCGACGACCCGTACTTCGAGGCGCGTCTTGATGAGTACTTCCCGCCCAAGCTCCGTGCTCGATTCGCAGGCGCGATATCGGGACATCCGTTGCGGCGGGAGATCATCGCGACGTCCATTATCAATGAGCTCGTAAACCGTCAGGAAGTGTCATTCCTGTTCAGGCTGCAGGACGAAACCGAAGCGTCGATTCCCGACATCGTCTGCGCCTATATCGCGTCGGTCGATCTGTTGGATGCCCGCTCGTGCTGGGCTGCGCTCGATGGGCTCGACGGAACGCTCGCCGAGCCGGAGCGGTTCGTGCTGCTACGCCGGCAGAACAACCATATCGAGGCAGCGACCAGGTGGTTGTTGCGGCATCCAACGCGTTCGCCGGAGCCCGGCGGCATGGTCGAGCGTTTCCGGGCTCCGCTGAACGCGATATTCGCCACCCTTCCGGACGTACTCGCCGATTCGGACCGTGAGTGGTACGCGGAAGACACCCGACAGATGACAGCGGCGGGTGTGCCGGAGGCCGTGGCGTGCCGGCTGGCGCTTTGTGACCTCGTCTCGGCTCCCCTGGACATCGCCGACATCACGTTTGCCAGTGGCGAGTCTTTAGGATCGGCCATCTCGCTCTACTTCGACGTGCGCAGTGCCCTCCAGCTCGATTGGCTGCAGAAACGGGTGCTGGAACTTCCAGACGCGACGTTGATGGAGTTGCTCGCGAGGATCTCGTTGCGGGACGGCATCGACCGGCTTCACCGTGAAGTCGCCAAGGCAGTGCTCGCCGAACCGGGTGGTGCTAACGGCGACTCGCGCGTCCAGCAATGGCTCACTCGGAACGCGACCGCCCTCAAGCGATCGAGCCGACTCGTCTCGGAAATGCGCGACAGGAACACCGCAGACGCGGCTGCGATCGGCTTGGTGCTGACCGAAATGCGCGAGTTAGTGTGAGATCGAAAGCTGTTCTCCCATAATTTCGGGCGCACCCTGATGGCGAGGGATGCGGGTGGCGTTCGTCATCTACCGGCGAGGATGGCCGG
>DASQCG010000528.1:0-4292 GCA_035634825.1 Thermomicrobiales bacterium
GATCGACTGGTCGGGGTCGCCGACGACGAACAGGTTGCGGTGCTTGCCGGCAAGGGCAGACACCATCACATATTGAACCCGGTTCGTGTCCTGGTACTCATCGACGAGGATGTACCGGAACTTTGATTGGTAATGTTCGAGGACCTTCGGCGCGGCGTCGAAGAGGCGAATCGGCTGGGACAGCAGGTCGTCGAAGTCGAGCGCGTTGTTCCGTCGCAGCAGGCGCTCGTATTCCTCGAAGACGCGGGCGACGATCTCGTCGTCATAGGTCTGGACTTCACTCTCGCGGAACTCGTTTGGAGTGAAAAGCTGGCTTTTGGCCGCCGAGATGCGGGAGAGCATCCGACGTGGCGCGACCTTCTTGGGGTCCTGGCCAATTGCGGTGATTGCCTGCTTGGCCATGCCGACCTGATCGGCGTCGTCGTAGATCACGAAGTTCGGCAAGATGCCGAGGCGATCGGCAACGACGCCCGGGTGAGCGCGCAGCATGCGGACCCCCATCGAGTGAAACGTGCCCATCCAGAGACCGGTCGTCGCACCCGACGAGCCGAGCAGATGATCGATCCGCTCGCGCATCTCTCTCGCGGCCTTGTTCGTGAAGGTCACGGCCAGGATTTCTTCAGGCGAGGCGCCCATTTCCTGGATCACATAGGCGATCCGGTGGGTCAGGACGCGCGTCTTGCCCGAGCCGGGACCTGCTACGACGAGCACTGGCCCATCGGTTGCCAGAACCGCAGCCTGTTGCTCGGCGTTGAGGCCTTCGAGGAGGGGAGATGTCATGCAGTGGATGCTCTTTGCGGTGCGAACACGTGTTTCGACTGACGATTCTACCATCGGGCCGGACCCATACTGAGATACCGGCCGCGGTGCCCCGAACGTTGACGGGGCAGCCTGGGGATTGGTACCCTTTCAGGCGCGTTTTGGCCGACGTAGCTCAGTGGCAGAGCAAAGGACTCATAAGCCTTTGGCCGGTGGTTCGAATCCACCCGTCGGCACTTTCCCCTCATCGAAACCCTGGATCTGACATGCAGCGTGGAGCCGTCTCCGGAGTAGTCCAGCGGTTTCTGGCATTCATCGATGCCCAGAGTCTGACTGGATGCCGAGTCGGCATTGCGTTCTCCGGCGGCAGGGATTCGAGCGCGCTTGCAATCTGTGCTATGGAGGCGCGCAATGCCGGCCGTCTCGCACCGTTCCTCGTCCACGTCGACCACGGAGTTCGTTCGGACAGCGCCGAAGATCGGGCAATCGTCAAGGAATCGGCCGATCGGCTCAACACGGACCTGTTGACTGTCGAGCTGGATTCGCTCAGCACGCACTCGACTGAAGCGGAGATGCGGCAGGCACGCTACGCGGCCCTGCACCAAGTTCTTGCGCCACTCGGCGTCGATACCGTGCTGACCGGTCATCACGCGCGCGATCAGGCGGAGACCGTACTCCTCCACCTTGCCCGCGGTCAGGGACTCGAGGGGGCGACAGGTATGAGCCCGCTCGAAACCCTTGTCTTCGACGATGTCCAGCTGTGTGTCGTCCGGTCCTTCCTGAATGAGGATCCAGTTGCGCTTGCCGACCTGGTGGCGGCTTATGGCCTGCCGGTCGTGGATGACCCGACCAATGAGCTGGTCGACCGGGCGCGCAACCTCGTACGGCACCAGGTGCTCCCGGTGCTCTGCGACATCAATCCCGGAGTGGTGATCAATATTGCGCGTTCGACCCAGATCCTGCGAGATGAGAATGCGCTGCTGTCATCTATTGTCGAATCCAGGATTTCCCGTTTGGTCAGTTTCGAAAATCTCGATGGCGTGCAATTGAGCGGCGAGCCAATCGCCATTCAGCGCCGGATCATTCGCCTTTGGGTGAAGCAGACGACCGGCCTCGAATTGACGTTTGACAGAACCGAGGCAGTGCGGGAGCTAGCCGTAACCGGGACCGGAAATGTCGTACTCGAGATCGGCGAAGGATGGACTGCACGGCAGGACAAGCGACAGATTACGCTTCGGAGGACTGGATGACGATTTCGGAGGGAAGCACCGTTTTGGGGCGCAAGGAAGCGGGCGTGGAGCGCGTGCTGGTCGAGCCGGAGAAGCTCGCCGAGCGCGTGAGGGAATTGGCGAGCCAGATCGACAGCTGGTATCCCGCCGAATCTCCGATTCTCATCGGCGTGCTGAACGGGGCCGTCGTCTTCATGACGGAGCTGATGCAGGCGATGACCGTGCCGGTCAGCATCGACTTCATGGCGGTCTCCAGCTACGGGTCGAGCACGCAGTCGTCCGGCGTCGTCCAGATCCTGAAGGACCTGAGTGTGTCGATCCAGGGCCGGGATGTGCTCGTGGTCGAGGACATCGTCGACTCCGGATTGACGCTTCAATATCTCCTCGATTACCTGGAGCGCCGAAACCCGAAGAGCCTGCGAGTCGTTGCGTTATTGCGGAAGGTCAAGAGCAGCGCCCTGGCCGTTCCGGTCGATCTGGTCGGGTTCGAGATTCCCGACGAATTCGTTATTGGATACGGGCTGGATTACGCTGGTCTTTACCGGAATCTTCCCTACATCGGCGTTTTGTCACCCGCCGCAATTATGGGAAACTGAGCGGTTGCTATACTGCGAGAAAGAGCTAGTTTGAACGCTATCCTGAACGTGCAGGTCAGCCTGCATGCTGAGGACAACCCCGCATGATGAACCTTCGCCGCTATCGCCCTGGAGTCATTTGGCTCGGTCTACTGGTGGCGCTCTCGCTGGTCTGGTTTGCCTTTGCCCGAAGCGGCGGCAACACGTCGCCGACCACGATCTCGCAGGTCGTCAACGACGCCAAGCAGGCCAAGATCGCCAAGATCACCCAGGTTGAGAACAGCCGGAAGATAACGGTCGAGTACAAGGACACGCACCGCACCAATGGCGTTTCCCGGCTGCCCCAGGACACCAACATCTTCGATCTACTCACAAGTGCCGGGGTCGATCCCTCGACTATCTCGATCGAGATCAAGGAGGCCTCGCGCTGGGGCAATGTCTTCAGCATCCTGGGATTCCTGTTACCGACGCTGTTCCTGATAGGCATCTTCGTTTTCATGATGCGCCAAGCCCAGGGCAGCAATAGCCAGGCCATGGCCTTCGGCAAGAGTCGCGCCCGTCTGTTCTCGAGCAACCGGCCGACAGTGACGTTCTCGGATGTGGCCGGGGTTGACGAAGCCAAGGAAGAGCTTGTCGAGGTCGTCGAGTTCCTCAAATATCCCGAGAAATTTCAGGCGCTCGGCGCCCGCATTCCGCGCGGTGTCCTGCTGGTTGGACCCCCCGGCACGGGCAAAACGCTGCTGTCGCGTGCGGTCGCGGGCGAGGCCGGCGTGCCATTCTTCAGTATTTCCGGGTCTGAATTCGTCGAGATGTTCGTCGGTGTCGGCGCGAGCCGGGTTCGCGATCTCTTCGACCAGGCCAAGCGGTCCGCGCCGTGCATCGTCTTCGTGGATGAGATCGATGCGGTCGGCCGACAGCGCGGTGCGGGTCTCGGCGGTAGCCACGATGAGCGAGAGCAAACGCTGAACCAGATCCTGGTCGAGATGGACGGGTTCGACAGCAGCACGAATGTGATCGTGATCGCGGCCACCAACCGGCCGGACGTCCTCGATCCCGCCCTGCTGCGACCGGGCCGGTTCGACCGGCAAGTCATCCTTGATCGGCCAGATATCCAGGGTCGACGCTCCATTCTCGATGTCCACGCTCGCGGAAAGCCGTTCGAGTCGACGGTCAGGATCGAGGACCTGGCACGCCAGACTCCCGGGTTTAGTGGCGCGGATCTCGAGAACCTGGTCAACGAGGCTGCGATCCTGGCGGCGCGGCGGAACAAGCGAGCGATCGGCCGGTCTGAAGTGACCGAGGCAATCGACCGCGTGATCGCTGGACCACAGCGGAAGAGCCGGGTTATCTCCGACCGCGAGCGCCAAATGACTGCCTACCACGAGGCCGGTCACGCCCTCGTGTCGCGGATGCTGCCCCACGCCGATCCCGTCCGCAAGGTCTCGATCGTCGCGCGCGGCATGGCCGGAGGCTACACGATGGTCGTGCCGGACGAAGACCGGATGTTCCGGACCAAGAACCAGTTCGAGGATCAGCTGGCCGGGCTTATGGCGGGGCAAGTCGCCGAGTCAATGGTCTTCGACGAGCTCTCAACCGGTGCCTCGAACGACATCGAGCGCGCGACGGGTATCGCGCGTCGCATGGTTACCGAGTTCGGCATGAGCGAATCGCTCGGGCCGCTCGCGTTTGGCAAGAAGGACGAGCTCGTTTTCCTCGGCCGGGAGATCAG
>DASQCG010000529.1:0-4222 GCA_035634825.1 Thermomicrobiales bacterium
TCCTGCGCCAACTCGATGTCGTGCCGCAATTGGTGACCGAGGAAGTCCTGAAATTGCACGACCCGACCATCTACAACCACAATCGGCGAATCGTCGGCGAGATTCGCCCTGCGTTCACGCTCAGTGCGTGACACGCCGGGAACAGGCTGCGAATGACCGGTGCATCGAGCGAGAATCATTGGGCGGAACGCTGCCTGGCCAATATGCGGGAGACGGTGTCGCTGCTGGCCGAGCGTGCACCGCTCCTTGCCGAAATGGCCGAATACCACCTCGGCTGGACCGGTGATCTGACCGGTCAGGATCGATACCGGGGCAAGATGATCCGCCCCATGATCGCGATCCTTTCTGCCCGGGCGGTTGGCGGAGAGACTGCAGCGGAGGCCGCTGTCCCGCTCGCAGCGGCGATCGAGTTGCTCCACAACTTCACGCTCATCCACGACGACATCCAGGACAACAGCCCATCGCGCCGGCACCGGCCGACAGTCTGGGCGAAGTGGGGCGAGGCGCAGGCGATCAATGCCGGCGATGCGCTATTCGCCGCCTCGCACCTCGCCTTGCTCCACGCTGCGGAGCGCGGTGTGTCGCCTCAAGTTGTAATTGACCTCATCCGAGGCTTCGACGCGACCACGATCGAGATCGTCTCCGGTCAGGTGCTGGATCTCCAGTTCGAGCAGCGTCAGGATGTCAGCTCGGCCGAATACATCGGGATGATCACCGGCAAGACGGCCAGGATTGTCGAGTTCGCCGCGGGTGGCGGCGCGTGGATCGGCGGCGCCGGACCCGATCTGTCGGCCCACCTGGCCGAGTTCGGACTCGCGCTCGGGCTCGGCTTCCAGGTTCAGGATGATCTGCTCGGCACATTCGGCGCGGCGTCCGACACCGGCAAGGCCGCGGCCGACGATATCCGGCGCAAGAAACAATCCCTGCCGGTGCTCCTGCTGCGTCAGTCAGCGGGACCCGACGACCGCGAGCGACTCGCAGCGATCTACCATCGTGCGGAGATCGATCCCGGCGCGGTTGCCGAGGTTTTGGAGTTGATGGGCCGGCACGATATTGAAGCGCAGGTGCGCGAGACGGTCGCCAGATACCACGACCGCGCCGTGTCCGCGCTCACCGCGACTGGGTTGGGCGATCACGCGCTGGGTCCGCTGATGGACCTTACCCGCCGCCTCGAGTCGCGGACAACCTGATCGGGCGCTTTCGGCCGCAAATCATCCGGACGTTGGTCTTGCGGCTTGCGGACGCTTTGGCCATGGCCGCGTTTCCGTGCGTACGTACGATCAACATATACCGACCGTAACGGCGCGCCACTCCTGCCGGGGGACAGCGGAGACGGATCGGCCAATGTCGATGCACATCTCAGACTGGAACGTCTCGATGCAGTTCGTGTGGACCTTACCGTCGCTCGAAGAACAGGCTGCCCCGCCAATCCTGGAATTCTCCGGCCGCTATCAGGACATGCTTCGCGCAGTGGGCGGTTGGCTGGATGCGCGCGGATATCGCCTGGTCGGACTTTCCGGTACGGGGGACAGCCTGGTGGTCGAAGTCGAGGCCGGCCCGCCCGGTACCGATATTTGCCGCGAGGCATTCCGGCTCGACTTCCGATCCCTCGAGCGACTGGCGGTGGCTGCCCAGGCTGACCGCGACCGTTTTCAGTAAATCCGCTCTCGCCAGCGCAAAACTATCTCGGGTATGATCGCCGGACTGGAGACAGCAGCAACCGGAAGGATCTCGCCGGCATGACGGCACTTAATCCGACGATCGTCAAGGCAATCAAGGCGAACGGACTCCTCAAGGAGGGCCACTTCGCGTACCGCTCCGGCCAGCACAGTCACTGGCTGATTGATCGCGATCAGCTCCTGACCGAGCCCGAGTTCGCGAGTCACCTTGGTTATGCGATCGCCAAGCGCTTCTTCACCGACAAGATCGAGACCGTCGCCACCCCATCGATCTGGGGCGCCGGCGTCGCACAGTGGATCGCCTACTTTCTGGAACCACGTGCCCGGATCGTTCATGCCACTCCGATCGACGGCGAGCCGACCGTCGCGCCGATCCTCGAGGGCCTGATACGCGACAAGCGAGTCCTGCTCTGCGACAACCTGATCATGAGCGGCATCACCATGAGCAAGTTCACGGACGTGATCGAGGGCCTCGGCGGCCGGATCGTCGGCATCGCCACGATCTGGAACTCGCAGGGCAATGAAGTCGGTGGGCGTCCGGTCTTCGGCCTGCTCAACACGCTGTATGAGCCCCGGCACCCGGACGATTGCGAGTTGTGCGCGCGGGGCATCCCGGTCGAGCACATCCCGTACTGATCCCATGCGCAGCCAGAAGTCGCCGCTCGTCCGCCCGCCGCGCACTGCCGAGGCGGGCCGAATCGTGTCGGTCACTTCGGCGGGCCGCGGCGGGCGCCGTGTCGAGGTCGCATTGGATAGCGGCACAACCTACATCGTCGACACTAATGTTGCCTACGACGCCGGGATCGCTCCGAATCAGGAAGTTGAGCAATCGGACGTGCAGGAGCTGCTCGATGCCGATGATCTGCTGGCCGCCAAGCAGGTCGCGACCCGCCAGCTCTCGTACCGGCCGCGCAGCGTCACCGAACTGCGTCAGACCCTCGGTCAGCGCGGCTTCGGTTCGCACATCATCGACCAGGTCATTGAGCGGTTCAGCGAACTCGGCTATCTCGACGATGCCGACTTCGCCCGACGCTGGATTCAGACCCGGGAACAACTTGCCCCGCGCGGGACACGGCTCCTCAAACAGGAGCTGCGCCAGAAAGGGATCAACGCCGACCTCGCTGATGAAGCGCTGGCCGTCGCGGATCTGGACGAGCTCGAAACCGCGACCCGGATTGCCGAACGCCGTCTGCCCAAGATGTCCGGGCTCGACCGCGATACCCAGCGCCGCCGCCTGGCCGGCTACCTCGAGCGCCGCGGCTTCAGTCACGACATCGTCCGCCAAATCGACCGCAAGTATTTTCGCGAGTCGTGAGTGGGCAGTGAGGGAGTTTCTAGTTTCTCGTTTCTAGAAAGTGACTCCGCTCCTCCGCGCCCGTCTCCTCGACTCCTCGACTCCTCGACTTTTCAAATCCCCCAAATCGGCTACCGACACGTTTTGACTGAGGCGCTTGCTGGTGGGACAAAAGGGCCATACGCGGCTTCCGACACACTCAGAATGGTCCAGGCAGATGAACGTCAACGGTTGGTACAAGGGCGCGCGAGCGACGGCTCGGCGGTTGGGCATGCGTCGCGCGACCGAGATCATGAAGGGGCACGAGCCCTGGCGCTCGGACTGGATCTCGCTCGGGTTGCGCCGGGACTTGGACATCCCCTTCCCGGCTCCCGCCGCAAAGATCCCGCTCACAATTCGCCCGCTTTGCGACGAGGACTGGGCGGCGCTTTTCGACTCAAGCGATCCAGGAATCTCCGACGCAGAGCGCCAGTTGATGACCAGCCGCAAGGAGTTGGCGCTGGAGCGGGTCGGCAGCCCGTTTGTGGCGGTCACGGCCGACGGCGAGCCATGCTATATCCAGTGGCTTTTCTCCCCGGACGAGAACGAGCGGATGCGCGACTTCTTCAACGGCGTCTTCCCGCGCCTGCAGCGGGACGAGATGTTGCTGGAGGGCGCGTTTACCCCTGAAAAGCACCGTGGCAAGGGGATCATGCCGTGCGCAATGGCCCAGATTGCCGAGCAGGCCGCGGCCCGGGACGCCCGCTGGGTCGTCACTTTCGTGACTGAGGACAACATCCCATCCCTCAAGGGCTGCGATCGCGCCGGATTCTCCCCATACATCCGCCGCTCAGTCCGCTGGAACGGCCTCCGCAAGATGGTCACGTTTGGCGATTTGGGGGTTGAGAGTTGAGGGAGGTTTTTGGGTTTTAGGTTTTAGGTTTTAGGTTTTCCGCCTGCTCGCCTGCTCGCCTCCCAAGTGCTCGCCCTTCGTTCCCTTAACCCTCAACCCTTAACTCTTAACCCCATCTCCGTGGTATACTGAGAGAGGCACCCCAAACATCCGCACATGCGGTGGGCGTTGTTCTGCCCCTCCCACAAGCGCGTCGTTCCAGCAGCGAACGGCCGGCTTGTCGTTTTCCGTTTACTACGAACCGGTCCGTTTTCGGCCGGGTTGAGGAATATGGCAGAGATACGATGGTTCGGCCATAACTGCTTCCGGATTCGCGCCAAAGAGGCGACGGTCATCATCGACCCCGTCGGCAAGAAC
>DASQCG010000530.1:0-2601 GCA_035634825.1 Thermomicrobiales bacterium
CCTTCACAATCAGGTTGCCGTCGGCATTGACATCGTCGGACTGCGCATGACACCAGTCGCCGTTGGCCTGCGTCAGTTGGTAGGTGCCGGGCGGGAGCGAGCGGAACGTGGCCTGGCCGGAGGCATCGGTCGATGTCGTCATGCCGTCGCGCGTCGCGGAGTCCAGTCGCATCAGGCGGTATGCAGATCCGGCCGAGACGGGGCTGCACTGACCGTACCAGTCGTAATCTGCCACCGGGCTCGCGATCGGACATGTGTAGGCCCGAACGACAACCGATCCAGTCGTGTCGGTCACTTCGGGCGCCACGGACGTTGCGGTCGCGGAAGGCGCGGTCGCTGGTGCAGTTGGCGCCAGTGCACCTGTCTGCGCGGTCGCGCATTGGAGACCCGTGCCGGTCGCTGGGAAGATGTCGCTGGCGGCCTTGATCCAATAGGTCGCGCTGCCACCGGACGTCACGCGGCCAGAGAAGACAAGCGTGAACTTGCCCTCGGGGTCGGTTGATCGATACCCGGTCGCGCCGGTATTTGGATCCGGGTCGACATATCGCGCGTCGCCGCCGACAACCTGGGCGCAGATCTCATCAGACGGTAGGTCGAGGAGATTGATCTTCTTCGCCCCGGCCGGGTTATCGGCATCGAACGTGCAGGTTGTCTGGTCGCTCGCTGAATCATAGACACAGTCCACATGGACGGTGTATGCCGCTAATGGCTCGGCCTTGACCTTCTTCGCCTTCTTTTCCTTCTTGTTCTTGCCTTTGTGCTTCCCGTTGTCCTGGTGCTTGCCCTCTTGCTTGCCCTTCTTTCCGCTTGTCTCGGACTTGCCGTTTTTGCCATGGCCGTGGTTGTCTTTGGCCAAACCGGGGTAGGAGAAGGACGGCGACGATGACATGGCAAGCACGCCGAACGTCAAAATCAACGTGATGGCGATCCGAATCACGAACGCGGGGCGAATCAATCTCATGCGATTCTCCTGATGGGGCGTGGTCCACGGGATTCGCCGAGGCGCCTGGACCGGTTAACGCACCCGACCTTACTATGTGCCGCGATCCATGGGTGTAGCGCGTGAGTCAGAACGTGTTTCGCAGGGTCCGATCGCGCGCATTTCGGGGTCAGGCGGCCACGGCAACTTCGCGGTGCGCGGTCTCGTCGAGGCGGTCCCAGACCGGCAGGCGAGCCATCAGGAGATTGGCAATCTGGGCCCCGGCGGCAAGGATGAAGACGGTCGGCGTCAGGTCGAAGCGCTCGATCATCCAGCCTGCCAACGGGATCGTAAAGGCCGGAAACATCTGGGCCATGGCGGAGGTCGCCGCAAAGACTCGCCCCCGCAACTCGGTCGGGATGCGCTCCAGCCGGACTGTGACCAGGAGCGGATTGAGCGGACCGTCAACGAATCCGCCGATCGCGACGAACGCCATGAGGACCGGGAACGGCAGCTGGAACCCGAACGGCCAGTAACTGAGCGTTATCAGGATCATCGCCAGGCGCATGATGTGCGCTCTCGACCAGCGATAGCCAACAGACCCATACAGCGTCGTGCCGAGCAGCAAGCCGACCCCGGTTGCCGACAAGAGCAGGCCGAGATAGCGTGGATCGTCGTAGCGCTCCTTGATATAGACCGCGATGATCAGCGAATAGAACGGCGATCCGAAGGCATTCGAGATCGCCAGCATCAATGAGATCCAGCGCAGCACCTGGTCACGCCAGAGGAAATGCAACCCGATTCGCAGATCCTGAACGTATCCCTGCGAGGCGGTGCGAATGTGATCGTGGATATTGGAGGGGACAAGCAGAAGAATGGCCGTGAAGGAGATCAATGAAGACGCGGCATCGATCCAGAGTACGTTGGCGGCTCCCATTACCCCGATCAGCACACCGGCCACCGGTGGACCGAGCAGGATCGAAATCTGCCAGTTCCCTTCCAGCATCGCATTGACGCGCTCGAGGCGGACGCCGCCCAATTCGGCCAGCTCCGGGAGCATCGCTCGGCGGGCGGTGACCCCGGGAATATCGAGCATCGATCCAATCAGGACGAGGATCAGAAGCTGCCAGAAGGCGAGACCGACCGTGTGATAGAGCGTCGGCACCATCAGGATCGCGCTGCCGCTGACCAGGTCTGCCGCCATTGCGCTGGGTCGCGCGCCGAAGCGATCCACCAGCGCGCCGCCGAAAATGCCGGCAAAGAAAGCCGGCAAGAAGGCGAAGGCGCCGGACAAGCCTGCCTTGCCAGCGCTTCCGGTCGTCTCCAGCACGAACCACGGAATCGCGACCGCGGTCAGCGAGCTGCCGACCAGCGAGACCGCGTTGGCGACGATCAGCGAATAGACGGGTCTGCGATTGCGTTGGATCATCGCGCCCTGGCAAGACCGGCGAGCCGGTCCGCGTGGGCGAAGATGGCGGAGTTGCCGCCGGTATGGACGAATACGACCGTCTCGTCAGGACTCACTTCACCGGTCCGGATGTGGTCGAGCAGGCCGGACATTGCCTTCCCGGTATACGTGGAATCGAGAAAGATTGCCTCAGTGCGGGCAAGGAGCAGGATCGCCGCATCGCCTTCTCGGGTCGGCACACCGTAGGCCTCGCCGTAGTACTGATCCAGATCAG
>DASQCG010000531.1:0-2910 GCA_035634825.1 Thermomicrobiales bacterium
GTCGAGGCAATCTTGCGGGCGATTGATACGGCCACCAGCATCGAGCCCGAGCTGGAGTATTTCAACGTGGAAGCGGTCGGTCCGCAGAAGGATGCCCAGGGGACCGTCAATCTCCGCATTCGCTTCGAAGGTAACTTGTACACGGGCCATGGCCTTGCGCCGGACATCGTTGAGGCCAGCGCGAGAGCCTACGTGGCCGCGCTTAGCCGGCTCGAGCAGAACCAACCCTCGACCGTTATTGCTGGATCGTCGACATCCCGCTGGACATAAGAGAAGACAGAGAATACTGATGACCAATCACCCGAGGACACTGGCCGACAAGGTCTGGGAGCAGCATGTCGTTCGATCCGCGCTTGGCGAACCCGACTTGCTCTACATCGACCTGCATCTGATCCATGAGGTGACATCGCCCCAGGCGTTCGACGGCCTGCGCATGGCGGGCCGGCCCGTTCGTCGCCCTGACCTCACCATCGGGACTGCGGATCACAATGTGCCGACCATCAACATCGATCTGCCAATCGCGGACCCGATCTCGGCGAAGCAGGTAGCGGTGCTTTCGAAGAATTGCGCCGATTTCGGGATCCGCCTCCATCCAATGGGCGATCCGGGGCAGGGAATTGTCCACGTGATCGGGCCGGAGTTTGGGCTGACTCAGCCGGGGATGACGATCGTCTGCGGCGACTCGCATACCTCAACTCATGGTGCGTTCGGCGCCCTCGCCTTCGGAATCGGGACGAGCGAGGTTGAGCACGTTCTCGCGACGCAGACGCTGCCCCAGACCCGACCGAAGACGATGTCGATCCACGTCGATGGCGAATTGCCGGCCGGATCGACCGCCAAGGACATCATCCTGGCGATCATCGGCAAGATCGGCACCGGTGGCGGGATCGGCTCGATCATCGAATATCGGGGCTCCACGATCCAGGCGCTCTCGATGGAGGGTCGGATGACGATCTGCAACATGTCGATCGAGGCGGGCGCCAAGGCCGGCATGATCGCGCCGGACGACACGACCTTCGCCTATGTCGAGGGTCGCTCGCACGCTCCGAAGGGTGCAGCCTGGGAACATGCGCTGGACGCCTGGCGTGCGTTGCCGACTGACGAAGCCGCGACGTTCGACCACGAGGTGACGCTTGACGGCACGAAGATCGCCCCGCACGTCTCATGGGGCACAAACCCCGGTCAGGTGATCTCTATCGACAGCTCGGTGCCGAACCCGGACCAGTTCGACGATCCGAAGTCTCGCGAAGCAGCAGCGCGCGCACTCGCTTATATGGACTTGAGGGCCGGCACGCCGATGCGCGAGATTCCGGTCGACACTATCTTCATTGGCTCCTGCACCAACAGCCGGATCGAGGACTTACGGCTGGCGGCAGGAGTCATCGAGGGGCGAAGGGTTCGGGACGGCATGCGGGCGATGGTCGTGCCGGGCTCGATGCGGGTCAAAGCCCAGGCCGAGCAGGAAGGGCTGGATCGCATCTTCACGGCCGCCGGCTTTGAGTGGCGCGCCGCGGGTTGCTCGATGTGCCTCGGTATGAACCCCGACCAACTCTCGCCGGGCGAACGGTGCGCCTCGACCAGCAACCGGAACTTCGAGGGTCGACAGGGCAGGGGCGGTCGAACGCACCTGGTCTCGCCGGCAGTGGCCGCCGCAACGGCGATCGTCGGCACGTTCGCGACGCCGGCGGATTTGGGGTAGGGAGATGAAGGCAGTACGCAAGATCACCGGCGTCGTCGCACCGCTGGATCGGAGCGACGTCGATACTGATCAAATCATCCCAGCGTCATATCTGAAACGGGTCGAGCGGACCGGGTTTGGCGAGGGTCTCTTCGCTTCCTGGCGGCAGAATGATCCCGACTTCGTCCTCAACAAGGAAGAGTTCAAGGGTGCGGGTATCCTGGTGGCCGGCCCGAATTTCGGCACCGGGTCGTCCCGCGAGCATGCGGTTTGGGCCCTGATGGATTATGGCTTCCAGGCGGTCGTCTCCCCCCGCTTCGGCGACATCTTCCGGAACAACTCGACCAAGAGTGGGTTGATCCCGGTCCAGGTCGATCAGGAGGTTGCCGACCTGCTCCTGAAAGCCGCTGCTGAGGAGCCGGGCTTGCAGATGACGATCGACGTCGAGAACCGGACGCTTTCGGTGCCGGAGATTGGGGTTGAAGTCGAGTTCCCGATGGACGAGTTCACGCAGCACCGGTTCCTGAATGGCCTGGACGATATTGGTCTGACGCTTCAGCACCAGGACGATATCGCGGCGTTCGAAGTGCGGCGACCGGATTACAAGCCGGTGACGATCGGCGGCGTTCAGTGACGCGAGTCTCAGTCGTCGAACTCCCGGACAACCGCGACCGCTTTGAGCTCGCCTGGCCGGCGCTGCTGCAGCATGTCGATTTCGCCGAAAGCGACGTGGTTGTCCTGCCCGAGTTGGCGGCCGGTGCGTGGTTCGGCACCCGGCCGAACTTCGACCAGGGACGGTGGGATCGGATCGTCGCCGCGCACGACGAGCTTGTGTCCCGGCTTGGCGATTTCGGGAACGCCGTCGTGATCGGCTCCCGCGCGGCCAACGTGGACTCGCAGCGCCGGAACGTCGCCTTTGTCTGGTCGCAGGAGACCGGGTTGATCGACCTTCATCCCAAGGCGATCCTTCCGGAGGAGCCCGGATTCCATGAGCAAACCTGGTATCACGCCGGCGCCGATGAGCCCAAAGTTGTCGAGGTTCGCGGGATGACGATCGGCGTGCTGCTCTGCTCGGAGCTGATGCACACCGAACGGGCGCGAAAGCTTGGAAATGCTGGAGTGGCAATCATCGGCGTACCTCGCGCAACCGGCGATCACCAACGCTGGCAGATCGCGAGCCAGATGGCGGCGATTGCCTCCGGGGCATTCGTCCTGACTTCGAACCGGTCCGG
>DASQCG010000532.1:0-6366 GCA_035634825.1 Thermomicrobiales bacterium
AAGATGGTCGGATTGGCCCGCCTTGGGTCGATCGCGATCATGACCGCGTTGTTGTGGACCATGTAGTTGCGGCCCACCTGATCCGACGCGTTCGCCAGGCCGCGCGGGTGCGCATCGTTGGCCGAACGGAGCAACAGGGCGGCCGAATTGACCGCGCCACATGCTACGACGACCGTACCGGCAGTGATCGTCTCGAAGACGCTGTTGCGATCGGTCTCGATGCCAATGATCTTCTTGCCGCGCTGGTCTGTGATCAACCGCCGGACACATGTGTTCGTCTGCAACTCGACATTGCCTGAGGCAAGCGCGGGCCGAACGCCGCAGATGTCGGCATCACCTTTCGCGTCGTACATGCACGGGAAGGCGTCGCAGGTGCCGCAGCGGATGCATTTGCCGCCGGTCTGCAAGTCGATCCCGATCGGCAGCGGGAAGGGGTGCAACCCGATCTGCCGCATGCGATCGGCCAGATCCAGCATGTAGGGATCGGCGGGCACGGGCGGGTGCGGATAGGGCGTCGAGCGCCAGCCCTCGGTCGGGTCGATCCCTGCCTCGCCATGCACCCAATACCAGCGCTCGACGATCCCGTAATACGGCTCAAGATCGTCGTATGAGACCGGCCATGCCGGTGAGGTGCCGCCCTCGTGCTCGAGGTCGTCGAAGTCCTGCGGCCGCAGACGCGGGAACGCGGCGCCGAAGACCTTGGTGTTGCCGCCGACCCAGTAATGGACTCCGGGCTTGTACGGTTGGCCGGTTTTGGCGTCGATCCAGAACTCTTTTGCCTTGTACCGGTTCTCGATGAAGAGGGCGGACGCGCTCTGGTTCTCCGGCTCGACCGGCAGCATCGAGCCTCGCTCCAGCAGCAGGATCTTCAGCCCACTGTCCTTCAGGGCCCGGGCCAGCGTGCCGCCTCCCATCCCGGTCCCGATGATGACGATGTCGTAGGAACGGCTCATCCCTTCATCGATCCCGCCAGTAAGCCCCGGATGAAGAACTTGCCGAGCAACACGTAGATGATCATCGTCGGCGCCGCCGCGATTGCCGCGCCCGCCATGACCACGGTCCAGTCGACCGATTGCGTGCCCTGCAGGTTGTTCAGGGCGACCGTAACCGGTTGAGCAGAGGGCGAGAAAACGACGGTCACGCCGAACAGGAAGTCGTTCCAGATGTTCGTGAACTGGAAGATGCCGACCACGACGAAGGCCGGCAATCCAAGCGGCAACATGATCTGCCAGAAGATCTTGATCAAACCGGCGCCATCGATCCGGGCTGCCTCGATCAGCTCGCTCGGGATATTCGAGAAGTAGTTGCGGAAGATCAGGGTCGTGATCGGTATGCCATAGATGATGTGGACGATGGTCAACCCGTACCACTTGCCGTACAAACCGAACTTCTGCAGCGTCACGATCAGGGGCACCAGGATGCTCTGGTAGGGGATGAACATGCCGAAGAGCACCAGCGAGAAGAGAATGTCCGACCCGCGGAACTTCCACTTCGAAAGTAGGTAACCGTTAACCGCGCCAATGAGCGATGAACCGATCGTGGCCGGGATCGCCATCTGCAGGCTGTTGAGCAGGTACGGGCGCAAGGCATCCCAGGCATAGCCGAAGCCGCCGCCGGAGAGGTCCCGCGGGAGCTTCCACATGTCCGAGAGGGTCATGTAGCTCTTGTCCTTGAGCCCATTGATAATCATCACGTAGACCGGCGCGACGTAGAACAGTGCCGCCAGCACGAGCAGGACAAAGACGACGATATTGCCAAAACTGCGCTTCTGGCGCGGACGCGCGGCGTGGATACCGCTCAGGTCGACGGCCATCGCTACAGCTCCTTCAACTGACGCCACAGGTAGGGCACGATCACGAGCGAGACCAGGACCAGCATCACGATCGAGGCTGCTGAGCCGAGGTTATACTGTTGCGCTCCGAACAACTTGTCATAGACGAAGATGCCCGGCACGTCGGTCGCGAAACCCGGCCCCTTGCCCGACATCGCATAGATCAAGTCGAAGATTTTGAGTGAGACGTGGCCGAGGATGATCATTGTGCTGATCGTGATCGGCTTGAGCAGCGGGATGATGATGTCCTTGTAGGCTCGCCAGTCTGACGCTCCGTCGACCAACGCCGCCTCCTTGATCTCGCCGGGAATCGTGCCCAACCCGGCCAGGTACATCGCCATCGCGAAGCCGGAGAGCTGCCACGTGGCCGCGATCACGACAGGGATCATTGCCACCGGGATGCCGAGATGGGCCTTGATCACGTCGGCCCACGGGAAGATCTTTTCCAACGCGCCATTGACTTGCCAGACGACGGACGGGTCGGTAATCCAGCCCGGTTTGAGCGGTCCCACGCCAGCCTTCGCAAGCGCATCATTGAGGCCGGTCTGGTCGAAGAGGGCGTTGACGCCGGTCTCCGGGTTGAATATCCATCGCCAGACAACGCCGGTGGTGATGAACGAGATCGCGTACGGGAAGAGGAAGATGCTCCGGAACAGATTGCTGCCCATCACGTGTCGATCCAGCAGCAATGCGAGCGCCAGTCCGGCGAAGACGGCCATGATCAGGAACAGAACGGTGAAGACAAGCGTGTTGCGGAGATCGATCTGGAATCGAGTCTGGTTGAAGAGCGAGTCGTAGGTCTTGAATGTCGGGTCAGAAATGGAAAGATCGCGCCGATTCGTTTTCCAGTTCGAGATCGAGACCCAGAACGTAAACGCGATAAAGCCATAGACGAAGATGAACATGGCCACGATCGACGGCGAGAGCAGCGCCGGCGAGAGCCACCGCTCGCCGAAGCCGCGTCGCCGCCGGACCCCGACATCGGCACGTTCAGCAGTTGCTGCGGTGGTCAGTGTTGCCATGATCCGGTATCCGCTCCACCCCAATGTAATGCAATCGGGACGCACATTCGTGCGTCCCGATTGTCTCCGTCAGATAACTGCGAGGTCCGAGCTATGCCTTGGCAGCATCGGCGAGCGTCGTCGCGAACGTATCGACGTCCTTGTCGGTCACGAACGCGATGGCCGCATCGTAGAAGGCCTGCTTGAAGGCCGGACTGGTCGCCAAACCATGCGCCGCACTACCCACCAGGTGATCCTTGGCGAACGAGGCGATCGACCACTTGTGGTACTCCGAGAAGCCATCGGTCGGGACGTCCGTCCGGGCCGGGATCGAGCCCTTGAGCGGGTTGAACGCGGCCTGGGCGTCGACCGACGAGCAGCTCTTGAGCCAGGCGATGGCATTGTCCATGTCCGGCGCGCCCTTCGGCTTGGTGAAGCCGTCCACCACGAGGACGAATGAGCCGTCCGAACCCGGATAGCTCACCCAGCCCATCTTGTCGACGACGTTCTTCGCCACGAACTCACCGTAGGCCCAGTCTCCCATCGTGTTGAAGGCGGCCTTGCCCTCGATGATCATCGCGGTCGCGTCGGACCAACTCAGGGCGGAGTGATCGGAGTTGACGTAGTCGAGTAGCTTGGTGAAGGAGGTCATGACGTCCTTGACTTCCTGATCGTCCCAGGCCGCATCACCGCTAAAGAGCGCTACCCACTTGTCCGGGCCCAGCGCGCCAAGCAGATGGTTCTCGAACGTCTGAGCATCGACGAAGGAGTCTTTGTCGCCGATGGCAAGTCCGGTCACTCCGGCTGACTTGAGCTTGTCGAGCGCCGCCATGAACTCCTCCTGGGTCATGGTGTCGCCGACAGTGACGCCGGCTTTCCCGACGACGTCCTTGTTGTACCAGAGGCCGTTGCCGCGATGGACGCCGACCGGAACGAGGTACTGCTGGCCATCCTTCGAGCACTGGTCGATCAGGCCCTGCGGCACGGCCTTGTCGAGTCCTTCGGACGCGTAGATGTCGGTCACAGTCTCCGTGTAGCCTGCGTCGACGTACTGATCGATCAACTCATGACCGGGGTGCGACTGCCAGGAATCCGGCGGATTGCTGCCCTGGAGGCGCGTCTGGAGCACTGCCTGGGCAGGGCCGCCACCACCACCGGCAACCGCCGCATTGATGACGTTGACGCCTGGGTTTCGCTTCTTGTATTCAGTGAAGAGCGCCTCGAGCGCCGGCGCCTCGCCCGGCGACGTCCACCAGGAGAAGATCTCCAGGTCACCAGTCAGACTGCTTGGTGTCGCGTCCTGGGCAGCAGCACGGTTGATCAGGCCACCTGCGACGGTCGCGCTGATTCCGAGTGCAGCGGCCCGCCGGAACAGATCGCGCCGATTGTGGCGGCCGCTCATCACGTCAGCCACGAATAGATTCATCGCCTCCGACTTCACGATCTTTCGCCTCCTGAATGGGATAACCGCGCCTGTCGACGCCGACCGGCGACGCGCCAAATCTCGCGATAACGACCGCAGGAATGGCCCCTTTGGCCATGAATATGAGACTGCACGCGTTCGTCCGAGTTATAGCCGGTGGGTACCCTGACGTCAACGTGAGAGCGCTCCCGCGGCGGCGCAGTGATCGCCCGGAGCCCCGCACATGTGGAGTCCGGCGAGTCATATTGCACAATAGCGTCAGAACAACGTTCTTCTGGAGGTGACCGCACTGTGTGGCGACTGAAATACCTGATCTACGGCATGATCCCATCGGTGCTGCTTGGCATCGCGCTCTACTTCGTTGCTCCCGCTATAACCGACGCCTTCCGGGACGCCGTGCGTGACTCGGCTGTCAAAACCGTGCAGACAACATTCGAGCGGGAGGTCCCGACGAAGGTTGCCCCGGGTAAGCTGGTCATCACGGAGGATGAGCTGCTCCGGGCGGTAGAGAACGCGGATACCCGGGACCGAAGCTGGAATATCAGCGGGATGTCAGTGGTGATCGAGAACGGCCGCGTCAGCTTCGTGGAGGGCAATGGAAGCGGCTCTACTGACAACGCGATCATTGCCTCGTCCGTGCCCAAAGTCGTGGATGGCAGGATCGTGCTGACCGACCGGAGCGGCGTGCTCAGCATCTTCAAGCCTGCTCGCGACGCGATCGCCGACGAGATCGAGAATCAGCTCGCGCTGCTCTTCTCGAACAGTGGCGTTCGACCGGTCTCGGTCACCGCCGACAATGGTCAACTGATCATCACGACCGAGGCAATCGGCGGCACAAGCACGAGCACGACCGCGGCGAAGACGCCAACGACACCCGCACCAAAGCCGACCATGACACCAACCACATCCAGCGGGCTGACCGGCAACCCATTCAGCAAGACGCCAACACCCACGCCATAAGGCGAGTTGAGAGTTAAGGGTTGAGGGAACGGCAGTCAGTGTCCGGCTGTTCCCAGGCAATCCTGCTTCTCGACTGCTCGCCTCATTGAATCGCCGGCGCCCCGAGCAGCTTGTCCAGTGCCTCGATGAAGAAGTACTCGCCCCACATGACACTCTCGTCCACGCCGAGGTCGAGCCGTTCGTGGTAACTCCCGTGCTTCAGGATGCCTTCCCAAGCGGGTGTCTGGTCGGCCACGAACTCTGGTTCGAGCAGGGTCGTCATGATTCGGACCGCGTAATCCCGGTATCGGGTTGAGCGTGCAGGCTCCCTCGTCAGCTCGGACAGTTGAAAGAGGCCCGACGCGGTGATCGCCGCCGCGGAGCTCTCCCACGGTCGGACGGGATTCGGATCCTCCCAGTCGTTTGGCGGGACGCCGGAGTCGCCGGTGCGGTCGATGTAAAAGTCGGCACAGCGCTGTGCTGTATCCAGAAACCGGAGGTCGTTCGAGAACCGGTACGCCGTCCCGAACCCGTACAGAGCCCAGGCCTGGCCGCGTGCCCAGCTCGAGTCGTTGCGCCAGCCCTGGTGCGTCGTCTGCCGCAGGAACTCGCCGGTTTCAAGATCGAAGATGCCCTCGTGGGACGTGCTGCCGTCGCCGCGGACGAGGTATCGGCGGGTGGTCAGGCAATGCTCAGTCACCTTGCGCAACAGATCGTCGTTTCCCGATTGCTGCGCGGCGTAGTAGATGATGCCGATGTTCATCATGATGTCGATGAAGCAGCTCTCCGGTGCGACGAATGAGCGCAGGAACTTGCCCCGCTCGTTGAAGCGGTAGCCCATCGTCGTACCGGCGGTGACCACGACGTCGTTCAGGGCCGGATCGCTTGTCAGGTCGAACCAGCGCTTGTAGGTCGACCAGAAGACGAAGCCGAGGTCGTGCACCTCGCGGTCGAGCTTGCGCTCCTCGAGCCCGCGCGAGTAGTGCTCGGCTCGATTGATCCAATCGGGGTCACCGGAAC
Organism: Thermomicrobiales bacterium; assembly: GCA_035634825.1. Lineage (GTDB taxonomy): Bacteria > Chloroflexota > Chloroflexia > Thermomicrobiales > UBA6265 > DASQCG01. Next base: position 6,215 of record DASQCG010000532.1, read on the forward strand.
GTCGGGCAAAGATCCACATCATCCCCGGCAGGAACCCGTCGCACCAGCGCGTCCAGGCCTGCTTGCCGTGCGTCCACTTCCCGCCTTCGGTAAACATCGGGTAGAAGTCCGGGTAGGCGGTAATCAGGTTCAGCACCTGCCCCTGCGCAAAC